>JBFWRA010000034.1:0-11199 GCA_050249155.1 Isosphaeraceae bacterium
AGAACAAGCGACGAAATGAACCCACGGGCCGGGGAGCGGGTCCCGGTTGGTCGGCGAAGCGGCTGGCCTGGCTCCCGACGTTGGTGGGCGTGCTCGCCCTGGCGGCATTCGGGGGCGCGACGCGGGGGCAGTCGCCTCCCTCGGCCGAACAGAAGGCCCAGATCGAGGCGATCAAGAAGCAGATCGAGGAGTTGAATCAGAAGCTCGAGGCGATCGTCAAGGGGGGCGAACCGAAGACTTCGGCTCCGAAATCCCTGACGCCGGGTCCGGAATGGGTGAAGCCGCTGGCCTGGCGGTCGATCGGTCCGGCCAACATGGGGGGCCGCGTCACGGCGCTGGCGGTTTACGAGGCGGACCCGTCGACGTTCTGGGTGGCGACTGGCGGCGGCGGGCTCCTCAAGACGGTCAACAACGGGATCACGTTTGAACATCAATTCGACAAGGAATCGACCGTCGCCATCGGCGACGTGGCGGTCGCCGCGTCCGACAAGAACGTGGTCTGGGTTGGCACGGGGGAGGGGAACCCGAGGAACTCGGTCTCGTACGGCGACGGCGTGTACAAGTCGACCGACGGCGGCAAGACCTGGACGAACATGGGTCTGAAGGACTCGTACCAGATTGGCCGGATCGTGATCCACCCGAAAGACCCGAACGTCGTCTACGTGGGCGCGCTGGGGAGGCTGTACGGCCCCAGCCAGGAGCGTGGGTTGTTCAAGACGACCGACGGCGGCAAGACCTGGGAGAAGATCCTGTACGTCGACGACAAGACGGGGATCATCGACCTGAAAATGAACCCGAACGATCCGGAGACGCTGGTCGCGGCGACCTACGAGCGGCTTCGCGACATCTACGACGTCGGCGACCCCGTGAAGAAGTGGGGCGAGGGGAGCGGTATCCACAAGACGACCGACGGTGGCAAGACCTGGTCGAAGCTGACCAAGGGACTGCCCACCGTGAAGTACGGCAGGGTCGGGCTGGAGTATTACCGGAAAGACCCCAACACCCTCTTCGCCATCATCGAGACCGAGAAGATCGGCACCGGCCCCAGGCCCAAGAACGCGACGAATCAGCAAGCGTACATGGGAATCGTCGGGGAGGGCCCCGAGGCCGCGGGCGCGGTGATCGGCGGAGTGACCGCGGGTGGACCCGCCGAGAAAGCCGGAGTGCGGGTCGGGGACAAGGTCGAGTCCGTCGACGGCAAGGAAATGAAGACCTATGCCGACCTGGTTGAGTTGTTGCGCGACAAGAAGGTCGGCGACAAGCTCAAGCTGAAGCTGGAGCGCGACGCCAAGCCGATCGAACTGGAGGTGACCCTGGAGGCCAGGCCCACCGGACCCGGCGGTGGCGGCGGTGGGGGTGGCGCGGGTGCTGGGGTCGAGCCTGGAGGCGAGGCGACCGGCCTGGGGCTGAACCCCGACCGTCCCTTTGGCGCTTCGCTGGGGGGCCAGATCGAGAACGCCCAGGACCGCCAGGGACCCGACGGGTTCCAGACCGGCGGCGTGTACAAGTCGACCGACGGCGGCGAATCCTGGACCCGGATCAACAGCCTGAATCCCCGACCGTTTTACTTCAGCCAGGTCCGGGTCGACCCGTCGGATGAGAAGTATCAATGGGTGCTGGGCATCGCGCTGCACCGGTCCGAGGACGGCGGAAAGACCTTCCGCGGGGATGGCGGACGAGGGGTCCACGCCGACCATCATGCCCTCTGGATCGACCCGAAGGACGGCAGGCACGCGATCTTAGGGTGTGACGGCGGGATTTACGTCACGTATGATCGCGGGGCCAACTGGGACCACCACAACCACAACGCCCTGGGCCAGTTCTATCACGTCGCCCTCGATTCCAGGCGGAATTACCGGGCCTACGGCGGTCTTCAGGACAACGGGAGCTGGGGTGGACCCTCGATCTCCAGGTCGGGCGAGGGACCGATCAACGAGGACTGGCTCAACGTCGGCGGCGGCGACGGCTTCCACTGCGCCGTGGATCCGACCGACCCCGACGTCATCTACGCCACCAGTCAGTACGGCGTCCTCACACGGCGGAACCTGCGCACCGGCGAGGCCGCCCGAATCAGCCCCGTGGCCGAGAAGGGGGTGCGATACCGGTTCAACTGGGACACTCCGTTCCTTCTGTCCAGCCACAACCCCAAGATCTACTACACGGCGGCCAACCACGTCTTCCGCTCCCTGAACCAGGGCAACGACCTCCGGCCGATCTCCCCCGACGTGACCCGGACCCAGACCGGAAGCGCCACCGCGCTGGCCGAGTCTCCCAAAAACCCTGACGTGCTCTACGTGGGCACCGACGACGGGAACCTCTGGGGAACCCGGGACGGCGGCAAGACCTGGACCGACCTGACGAAGAACGTGGGCCTGGACCGGTTCTGCTACGTGGAGACGATCGAGGCGTCTCGATTCGAGGAGGGCCGGGCCTACGTCGCCTTTGACGGGCATCGATCCGACACCGACGACCCCCTGGTTTTCGTAACCGAGGACTTTGGCAAGACCTGGAAGAGCCTGAAGGCCAACCTGCCTCGGGGGTCCACCCGTTGCCTCCGCGAGGACGCGGTCAACCCCAACCTGCTCTACGTCGGCACCGAGTTCGCCGTCTGGGCCTCGCTCGATCGGGGAGAGTCCTGGACGAAGATCAACAACAACCTGCCGACGGTCTCCGTGATGGAAATCGCCGTTCACCCGACGGCCGGTGAGATCGTGGCCGCGACTCACGGGCGGAGCCTCTGGGCGCTCGACGTCAACGGCCTTCGACAACTGAACCCCGAGGTGATCACCAAGGCCAAGGCCACGCTGCTCAAGCCGATCACGGCCATCCGCTGGCGTTCCGAACCGAATCGCGGTGGCACCAATCGCCGGTTCGTCGGGCAGAACCCTCCGCGGGGCGCGCAACTCTACGTCGCCCTGTCGGCCAAGCCCGAGAAGGGGGCGAGCCTCAAGGTGGTCGACTACGACGGCGCGACCGTGTATGAGGCGAGGGTTCCCTCCGAGGTCGGCCTGCACAAGCTGACCTGGCCCCTGACCCGACCCGCCCCCAGGCCAGCGCAGGGCCAGGCCGGTGGCGGTGGCGGTGGCGGTGGCGGTGGCGGTCGCGGGGGCGCGGGCGGTGGTGGTGGCGGAGGTGGCGGAGGTGGTTTCCTGGGCCGTCGCGGGTTCGGCCCTCCGGCGGCTCCTGGCACGTACAAGGTCGTGCTGACGGTGGACGGCCAGGAATCGTCCCAGGCGTTGAAAGTCGAGTCGGACCCAGACTACCCGAATCCTCCCGAGATCGGCGAGGGAGCCTTCGAGGGGCTGGGATCACTCGAAGCGGACGATGACGACGACGACCGCGACGAGGGTCGATTTATCGATCATCGTTGATCTGATGATGGGAGCGAATGATTGTGAAAGCCCCGGCCTCTCCAGGAGGTCGGGGTTTTCCGCGCGCCGGTTGGCGTAGGCGGGGGGCCGTGGATGGGTTATGATGGTGGTCCTCGCCGCCGGTCCAGGCGCGACGGAGTGCCCGGGCCGGCGGGGGTTTCCCGCCAGCTTTTCCCACCCCAATGACCGATCGCGCCGCCAGGCCCGCCCTGTGGATCCTCACCAGCGCCTTGATTTTTTCCGCGATGGGGGCGTTCGCCCACGCGCTGGGTACGCGTTGCGACTGGCTCACGGTCGCCGTGGTTCGGGCGTTGTTCATGCTGGTCACGTCGGTGGCCGTGGCGCGGACGACGGACGTTCCCCTGGCGCTCTGGCGGCCCAGGACGCTCTGGATGCGGAGCCTGGCGGGGAGTTTCAGCCTGGTCTGCTCGTTCTACGCGCTGACCCACATGCCGATCGGTGACGTGCTCACACTCACGAACACGTATCCGATGTGGATTCTCGCGCTCTCCTGGTTGGGCCTTCGCCAGGTTCCGACCCCCTCCGAGGTGCTGGGCGTGTGTTGCGGGCTGTTGGGGGTGGCGTTGATCGAACGACCGCACCTCGACGCCGAGGGCGATTCCCTCGCGGCGGTCGCCGCGTTGCTGGCGTCGTTTTCGACGGCGGTGGCGATGATTGGCCTGCACCGGCTGCGCACGGTCGACGCCCGGGCGATCGTGGCCCATTTCGCCGGCGTGGCCAGCGTGGTCGTGGTCACCGCGGCGATCGTCCGTTCGATCGCGACCGGCGGTCCGCTGTTGGCGACGACCGACCCCGTCACCCTGCTCCTGTTGCTGGGCGTGGGGCTGACGGGAACGGTCGGCCAACTCTTCCTGACCAAGGCGTACGCGGCGGGCCCGCCGGCGAAGCTCTCCATCCTGGGACTGACCCAGGTGGTCTTCGGCCTTGGTCTGGACGTGTTGATCTGGCGGAGGGGGCTCACGCCGACGGTGCTGGCGGGGACGGTCCTGGTGCTCGTCCCCGCCGCCTGGCTGACGCGGCGTTCGGTCGGGTCGGGGCCACCGACGCCCAAGGTGCCGACCCCGACCCCGAATCCGCCGCAGACGTCGCGACCGCTCGCCACGATCACGATCGAGACCCGTTGATCCCTCGCGAGCGGATCGCGGTCGATCTTATCGGAACCCCCGACCGATCCCGCCGATTCCGAATCCAGGGCCGTAACCGATTCCGCCCACCCGGCCAATCCCGATCCCGACGCTCACTCTCGGAACCGCGTAACCGCCGTAAGAGTAGCCGTAGCCGTAGGCGGGCAACGGCGCGAAGCCTCCGGTCACGAAGGTGGTTCCCGGCGCGGCGTAAGCCGAGTAGCCGGAACTGTAGACCGTCGTTCCGTAGGGGTATCCATACCCGACGTAGGGCGTGGTCACGCCCACTCGGTAGCCTGGCACTCCCCAGGGACCGCCGACCCCGACCGTCGTCGTGTACGCGCCGTAGGTTGGGACGCCGAGGCCGTAGCTGTAGGTGTAGCCATACTGAGCATGGGCCGTCGATGCCGCCCCGAGGCAGAGAGCGGCGCAGGCCGCGATCGCGAGCGCTGGACGTCGCATGAGTGTTACTCCGAGGTGCCGACCGGCGGCGGCCCGTTCCGAACAGGGGCCCTCAATCAATTCCGCCGCGTCGTTCTCATTCTAGGTGTCGGTTGCCGCGATTTCCTGAGAAAATCCGGCGAGGACCCCTGGGATGAGCGCCTTCGGCCCGGTTCCTGTCCATACGTCAACGCGTTTCATCCGTCCGCCGCGTCCGCGTCCCCGTTCGCGTTGGCGGCGTCCTGCAACGAACCCAGTCGGTAGACGCCTGGCCAGACCAGGGCGACCAGAAGGACGACCAGAATCGTTCCCACTCCGCCACTGACCACCGAGGCCACCGCGCCGAAGAGCCGGGCGACCATGCCCGACTCGAACTCGCCGAGCTGGTTCGACGACCCGATGAAGATCGCGTTGACCGCCGAGACCCGCCCTCGCATCGCGTCGGGGGTCAAAACCTGGACCAGGGTCGCCCGAACCACCACGCTTACGTTGTCGAACGCCCCGGTCAGAAAAAGCATGGCGAAGGACAAATAAGGGTTGGTCGAGAATCCGAAGACGATCGTCGCGAGTCCGAAACCCAACACGGCCCAGAGCAGGGAGCGTCCCGCCCGTCGCATCGGGGGCCTGTGCGCCAGGACGATCGCCATGGTGAACGCGCCCAGCGACGGGGCCGCGCGGAGCCAGCCCAATCCGGTCGGGCCGACGCTCAGGACGTCCTTGGCGAAGATCGGCAACAGCGCCGTCGCCCCTCCCAGAAGCACCGCGAACAGGTCCAACGTGATCGTCGCCAGGATCAGCTCGGTGCCCAGAACGAACCGCAGCCCGGCCAGCAGCGACCCCAGGGTGATCGGCGTCGCGTCGCGGACGACCGGCCGGAACCGGATCGGTGCGACCAGCGCGATGAACCCGGCGCAGCAGACGGCGTCGAGCACGTAGGCGGTCGTCGCTCCGCGGGTCAGGGCGATGACCAGGCCCCCCAGCGCCGGGCCGACGACATTGGCGATCTGCCAGGAGCTGCTGTTCCAGGTCACCGCGTTGGCCAGCAGTTCCCTCGGCACGATCTGCGGCAGGATCGCCCAGCGCGCCGGCATGTTCACCGCCTGGCCGATCCCGGTGAGGACCAGGCAGAGGTAGGTCAGTCCGACTGGTCCCTGGAACGCGGAAAGGGCCGTCAAGCCGAGCGAGGCGGCCATCAGCAGCAGGTGCGCGATCACCATTTGCCGCTTCCTGCTGTGGCGATCCGCCGCGTGCCCCGCGGGGATCGCCAGCAGAAGGACCGGAAGCACCTGGGCCAGTCCCACCAGCCCCAGCGCCGCGGCCGACCTCGTTCGTTCATACAGCTCCCAGCCCACGGCCACGCTTTGCATCTGTCCGCCGATGGTCGCCGCCATCCCCGCGGCGAGATAGCGCCGGTAGTTGGCGTCGCGAAGAAGCTGGTACGGGTCGAAATTCTGCGGCCCGCGCGGCGGATCGTCGGGCTTGTCCGCGGTGTCATCATCCATGGATTTAAGACGGAATCGCCGGGACGGGTCTCGCGGGGAAGGAGTCGGTTGAACGAGGCAAAGAGTATCACGGGAATCGCCCGCGGTCGGCAAGACCCGCGTCGGGCGAGACTGGCGCGGGACTTGCACATAGTCTCATGGGCGGACGCCGCTGAGCGAACGCTTCTCCTGATCGTGGCCTAGGATGGAGTCGGAGCCACGACCGGCGGTCGCCCACGGCTCGCGGTCGTCGCGTCGGTTCGCGACGAGCGGCCGGGCCGTTCGGCGCGTTGACGCCAGGAGGCGAGCATGTCCATTTCGTTGACCGGGATGATCCGACTGATCGGGCTCCTGGCGGTTTCGTCGTGCGCGGTCGCGATCGCGATGGCGAGGCTTGAGCCGGAGCCCTGGCGATTGCGGCTGGGTGGGCCCCCCGCGCATGGCGTGCTCAACGGGTTCCTGATGGAGCCCGCCCCTGGTGTTTCTCAATTCCTGGACCCGGAGACCGGCAGGGTCTCGCCACTGAACCTGCCGACGACCGACCGGATCGATTATGGCGCGTGCTCGCCCTGGTCGGACGAGGAGGGGGAGTATCAGCTGGTTGGGCGCTGGGAGCGCCGGGAGGCTCGGAACGGTGGCATCGTCTCCCTGGCGTTTGGCCTGGCGCGTTACGCCATGCCTGGCGGCAGAATGCTTGACCAACTTCCGCTGGAGGTTCCCCCGGCCAGCCACCCGTGCTGGTTCCCCGATCGCACGGCCCGAGTGCTTTATGCCGGCGGGGACGGCCGGCTCTATCGGATCGCGTTCGAGGGTCCGGAGATCTCGGCGGGCCTGAGCCCGACGCCCAGGCCGATCGTGTGGAAGGTGCCAGCCCCCGGTGCCGTCGTCTTGATCCGCGACCCGGTCTGGTCGACCGCCGCGGCGCTCGATGGTCGGCTGATCGTCTCCCTGGCGTACCAGGTCAAGGGAGGCGACGAACACCTGCGCGCGGCCAGGCTCTGGTGGCTGAGGCTTGATCCGAGTGGTTCGGCGATCGTCGGGGCGGGACCGTTGGAATCCGAGTCCGGGACGATCGCGGGCCAGTTTGACGACGAGCGATATCCCACCGTGGCCGTGACGCCCGACGGAAGTCTGATGCTCGCCTGGCTGACGCATCGGGTTTCGCAATGGCGATGGGAACTCGAACTGGCCCCGGTCCGATGGGACCCGTCGACCGGCGATCCAAGAGTCGGGACGTCGGAAACCCGCACCTTGAGCCGCGATCCGATGCCTTCGCTCTCGTCGTTCTCGGTCGACGGCCAGTACCTTTGCACCCTGGTGGGAGTGCCGGGACGCCTCCCGCCTCCACGGGTCGTACGGTTCGCGACGGGGACCGATCGGGGTGACCGGAAGGCCCCGGCACCCCCGACGCTCGAGGAGCCGACCGAGGGGGGCTGAGGGCCCGTCGGAACCTGGTGCGGCGGCTTCCCCTCGGACACGACGCCCGGCGCGGGTACAATATCCTCGGTGGCGTGACGGCCCGAACCGAACCGACGAGGATGGGATCGGAGTCGCCGTCACGCGGCCCGCGGACGTTCGACTCGAATCGACCCGACCCGGACCGCACCGCGATGAGTTCCTTCAAAGGCCATCTGCTCGTGGCGACCCCGCAGTTGATCGCCCCGATCTTCTCGCGGAGCGTCATCCTCATGATCGAACACTCCGACGGCGGCGCGGCCGGCCTGATCCTCAACCGCCCGACCGAGGCCACCGTGGCCTCGATCGCCGATCAGGTGCTTGAGCTCTCCAGCGACTGGGACAAGCCAATCAGTCTCGGCGGACCCGTTCCCGGTCCCATGCTCCTTCTGCACACCGTGGAGAACCTCAGCGACCAGGAGGTGTTGCCGGGCGTGTATAGCACGGTGGACTCGGAGAAGGTCAAGGCCCTGGTGCTGGAACAGCCGGAGCCCGCCCTGGCGATGGCCAATTATTCCGGCTGGGCCCCGGGTCAACTCGAAGGGGAGATCGATTCCGGCTCATGGGTGACCCTCCCCGCGAACGCGAGTCACGTCTTCTGGGAAGGGGACGGGGATCTCTGGAAGGCCGTGATGAAGGAATACAACGCCAGACAACTGACCGACATGTTTCATCTTCGCGGTCTTCCGGCCGACCCTCGCCTCAATTGATCGGATCGTCGTCGACGTCGCCTGGAGACGACACCGGTCGTCGATTCCCCGCGACGCTGACGACGACCGGCCGACTCGCGGCTAGCCTCAAAGGGGCGGACCCTCGTGTTCGTCCACGGCTCATCAAGGCCGGAACCATCGAGGCGAGTGATCGCGATGCCGACGAGCAGGGCGGACTACCGTTACCGGGTGGAACTGCGCGGATGGGTTCACGCCGGACCCGCCTCGACCATCCCGGAACCCGCCAGGGTGATCGACCTGAGCAGGACCGGGGTCTGCTTGCGGTTCGAGGCCGACACGTCCAGCCGGAGCGAGATGCTCGTCGGTAAGTCGATCCTCCTGGCCCTCGACGAGGCGATCGACGGAGCGCGGGTCGCGGGCCGCTGGCTGGGCAGGGTCGCGCATACCAGTCGCCTTGGGGATGGCGGCCTACGCGTCGGGTTGGCCTTTGACGGCGGCCGAACCCTGACGCTGCCCCCTGGTCTGGCCGAGCGGCTGATCGCGCCCAGTTCCCCGGCCCTCCCCGCGCGGACCTCGCCCGACGCCCTGGTTCTGGCGGCGATCGGCTTGACACTGGACCAGGCCAGCAAGGCGTGGGCCTGGTCCCCTTCCCCGAACCTCGACGCCGTGGCCGAACTCGTGCCGGGTCTACTCTCGGTCGTTCCCGCCGCCAACGACGGCGCGCTGGCGAACCTGGCCGGTGGCTCCCCGTGGACCTCCACGCTTTGCGCCCTGGCCTCGCTCACCCTGGCGGCGATGACTCCCAGGTGGGCCCCCAACGGCGGGGGCTCGTCGATCGGAGCGGGGCTGCTCGCCGCCGGCCTGGTGGGCAACGCCGGCGACCGCCTCGCGCTGGGGTTCGTTCGCGACTTCCTGACCAGTCCCCAAATCCCTCAATGGTCGTTCAACCTCGCCGACCTGTTCCTGCTACTGGGTGCCGTCGCGATGCTCACCCCTCGCCGAACGACCTCGTGAGACGCGCGTCATCACCGCGTTGAAGCATGTCGTGGAGATCAACCAGGGCCCAGGCGGCCTGGCTTCCCCACGGATCAGGGGTTTCCGCTTCGTTCTCGCGCCCCAAGGCGTTCGCGCAGGACGGCCGCGATTTCCGAGAGGCCGGGTTCTTGAAGCATCGTCACGTGATCGCCACGGATTTCGAACACCTCGGCTCCTTGGGTGGCCACCGCGTTCCAGCCGCGGCTGAGGTCGTACTCGGTTCGGGGGATGGCCTCGGCGTTCTCGGCGGCCCGGAACAGGGTGACCCTGCCTGAGAATCGCCGGGGTTTCTCGCGATAGGCGTCACCGGCGCGCTTCAGGCGGCGCGGGCGAATTCGGTTCCGGACCGACGTTCGGAACGACTTGCCAAGGTGCGCGAGCCCCGATCGGACGGAGAGGTTCCGGAGTTTTCGCCAGTGATAGCGCAGGCGTCCAGACCAGGTCAGGCGGGTCTGAAATCCCGGAGCGCTGGTGTCGAGCACCGCCAGAAGGTTGACTGGCTCACCCTGATCGCTCAGCAGGCAAGCCATTTCAAACGCGATCAAACCTCCGAAGGAGTGCCCACCCAGGTGATACGGCCCGGAACTCTGGAAGGCGCGAATTTCTTTGACGAATTGTTCGGCGATGTCCCGGACCAGCCTGTTCAGGGGGAGGCCCTCGGGAATTCGGGGCAAGAGCAGCGAGTACACAGTGAGGTCCGGCCCCGCGGCTCGGCAGAGATCCGCGACGCTGATTCCCGGGGCCAGCCCCTGGGCTCGTCCACCGGGCACCAGGTACAACGGTGGCGTCCGGCCGTCGGGCCGGATCGGTACGAGGCGCGCCTCGTCGTCGGCCTGGTCGTCCCGACCGTTCCGATAAACGTCGGCGAGTGCCTCGATGGTCGATCGGCGGAGCAAGGTGGAGAGCGGGAGGTGTGTTCCGACGGCCTTTTCCATGCGGGCGAAGAGCTGGACGGCCAGAAGGGAGTACCCGCCCAGGTCGAAGAAGTCGTCCCGCACGCCGATGGGCCGGACGTCGAAGACCTCCTCCCAGACCGCGACGAGTCGGCGTTCCAGGTCGTCCCGGGGTGCCAGGTAGCCCTCTCCCGCCCCGCGGAGGTCGGTCACCTCGGGCCTGGGCAAGGCGCGGCGGTCCAGTTTGCCGGTAGCCGTCAGGGGCAACGCCCGGAGCGGGACGAACGCCGTTGGGATCATGTAACGCGGCAGGCGGTCGCGTAAATAGAGGCTCAGTCCGGTCGGGTTCCAGGGGACGTCGGCGGTCGGGACGCAATAGGCGACCAGTCGCTTCTCGCCGGGTCGGTCCTCGCGGATCGCCACCACGCACTGGGTCACTGACGGATGGCCGTGGAGCGCGGCCTCGATCTCTCCGGGTTCGATGCGGAACCCCCGCAGTTTGATTTGCTCGTCGAACCTTCCCAGGAATTCCAGGTTGCCGTCGGCGCGCCAGCGGCAACGGTCACCGGTGCGGTACAATCTTTCCCTGGGATCATCGTCGAAGGGGTTCGCGATGAACCGCTCGGCCGTGGAATCGGGACGCCTCAGGTAGCCTCGGGCCAGGCCGGCCCCACCGACGTGCAACTCGCCAGGAACGCCGATCGGGA
>JBFWRA010000035.1:0-11113 GCA_050249155.1 Isosphaeraceae bacterium
CTGACCCTGCTCGTGCTCGGCCGGGTCGCCGAGGCCTGCGGCGCCGAGACGGTCGGCGTTGTCCCGGCAGTTCTCGGGGGATGTTTCGTCGCGGTCGCCCACCTCACCAACCGCCGCCTCTGCCGAACCTGCGGCCGCTGCCGCTGGCGAGATGCGACGGGCTCAATCGAGTGGTTGGACCCGAACGGGGGGACAGACCGACCATGAACCGGCGTATCGAGAACCTCTTCGTGTCGCTCGGCGAAGTCCTGACGCATGACTACGCCTCCCCCTTCGACCCGCTCATCAAGTGGGTCCGCAACCCGGCGGCCATCCTCGCCCTGGCGGTCGTGGCGTCGGCGCTCTGCGGGATGTTCTTGCATCCCCGCGCCTTCCTCCTGGCTGCCGGCCTGGCGGCGGTGCTCGTCGTGGGGACGGTCTGGCCCTGGATCGCCGTGCGCGGGCTGTCAGGGACGCTGACCTTCAGTCGGGCACGGGTCCGGGAGGGTGAGACCGTCACTACGCGTGTGGCCCTTCGCAATCGCATGCCGTGGGGGGCGTGGGGGGTCACCATTCGAGAGGCCTTCCCGGACGGCGACCGCGGCTTGAAGGCGAGCCTGGCGCAGGCTGCGGGCTGGCGTACGACGGAGGCGTGCTGGGAGTGGGAACCCGCGTGCCGCGGGGAGTACCCCCGAAGCATCCTGCGGATCACCAGCGCCTTCCCGTTCGGGCTCTGGGAGGCCTCGCGCCAGCTCGCCGTGTCCGCGCCGCTGCTCGTCTGGCCGCGGACGTTCTCCGTCGGCCCGATCCCCGAGGCCGCGAACGGCGAGAGCGGGGACGGCCTCGCGCCCCGCAACAAGCCCGGCACGTCGGGCGACCTGCTCGGCGTCCGTCCCTACCGTCGTGGCGATGCGATCCGCCGCATCCACTGGCCCCAGACGGCACGTCACGGCGAGCTCGTCGTGTGCGAGCTGCAGGCGATCGCCGTTCCGCGTGTTCAGGTCGTCCTGGACATCGGGACTGACGAAGGCGCCGGCAGCGATCCCGATGGCTTACGGGAGTGGTCAATCCGCGTCGCGGCGAGCTTCGCCGAGGATTGGATCGGCCAGGGAGCCGAGGTTGAGCTGCTCTGCGGCGGAGAGGCCGTCTCGGCGCGGGCCGGCACGGTCCGCACCCGCCAGGCGCGGATTCTCGATGCTCTCGCCCGGTTGCAGCCGGATGGACAACCTTCGCTCCAGGATGTGCTCGACGGCCCCGCGTGCCGCCGCTTCGAGCGGGGCCTGCGGGTCGTCGTCGCGCCCGACCGCGCGCTTCGCGATCTGGAGAGGCACAACAGGACCGGCGCGTCGGAGCGTTTCGTCGTGTTGAAGGCCGCGGCGTTCGGGGAGGAAGGCCCTCCCGAGGTCGGTCCCTTGCCGGTGCGGCCCTGGATCTGGGTTGATGACGCGCGGCGCGTTCCGCACCTCATTCACTCGGGCTGGAAAGAGGTGGCGCTTGGTCACTGAGAGCGAAGACGATTGGCTCGTGCGCGCCACGACCTGGGTGCTGACGGCCCTGGCGACCGGTGCCGCCGAGCTGGCGCTGGCCGAGCCGGGTCGTCCCGCAGCGGTATCCCTGGCTGTCGCCGCAGGGCTCTGCGCCCTGGCGCTGGGTGCTCATGCGTGGATCGGCCGGCCGGCTCGAGCACAAACCGCGACGCGCGGCTGGGTGGTGGCCGCCCTGCTCGTGCTCTTCCTGCTGCCCTTCCTCGCTGAGGGCATCCGGCTCCTCCGGGTCGGCCATGCCCAGATGCTCGAGCTTGTCTTGCTGGCCGTCCTGCGAAATCTCGGGCTAGGGCTGGCGGTCCTGGCCCGCAGCCTGTCGTTCCGGCGGCTGGCGGCGCTCGTCAGCCTGTTCCTGATTCTCGTCGCCTCCCCGGTGGCCGAAGGGCCCGTGGTCCTCGGCATCCTCGGTGCTTATGCGTTCGCCGGGAGCCTCTGGCTGATGCTGGCTTACTGGCGTGGGCTTCCTCGCTCGATAACGGCTGGCCACCCCCGTCGCCTGCCGGTCCTGACACCGCTGGTCATCCTGGCGATCGTGGGAGGCGCCGTGGCCTTCGCGGCGATCGGTCCGACGCGAGCGGCCGCGGTCCTGGCGGGGCTCTTGCCCAGCTCGGGCGGCACGTACAGGGAAGACCCCGATGCGCGCGGCGGAGTCAACGACGGAGAGAACGAGGTCAAGGGATCGGACAAGCCGGAGAGTGTCGGCTACACCGAGAGCGATACCTATCTCGACACCGACCGGCCGAGTCTCTACGACGCCTTCAACGACATGTACGGCGAGCCCTTCAAGCCGAAACAGCGCGATCGAATGGTCGCCTTGAGCAATTCGAACGTGATCGAGCAGAAGGAACGTCCGGCGGAGAACCTCCGGGCGGGACGGCAATTCGCGGCCGTGCGTCGTCCCCCCAAGGATCAGGCTCGACGCCCCTCGGAGCGCGAGGCGCGGGCGATGCTCTACGTGAAAGGTAGGACACCGCTGCATCTGGGCCTCGTGGCTTACGATCGCTTCGACGGGACCCGCTGGGAGGAGGAGCCACACTGTTCGCGTGACTGCCCCCTCGTCCTGGAGGACGAGTCGCGAGCCTGGTTCCGGATCGACCTGCCCGCGCCCTCGATCTTCGCGGCCACGCTCACGCACCAGATCAAGATCGGCACGCTCGACTCGAGCCCGATGCCGGTGCCCTCGCACCTGTCCCGTTTCCGGGTCGGCCAGGTGAATCGGCCGGATTTCTTCGGATGGTCGCACGACGGGATGGTCCGCATGGTCGGCCGCACCGTACCCGCCGGCACCGTCATCGAGACCGAGGCGCGGAGCATCGACCCGCGCCGGCTGAGTCGGGTGGACTTCCCGTGGGAGTCGGCTGGCGGGGGCCGTCTCCGGATGTTCGCGGAGGATTACCGGGTTGACTCGGACGTCGAGGCCCTGGCGCGATCCTGGGCCGGTGGAACTCCGCGCGGCTGGGACCAAGTCGAGGCGGTCGTCGCGGCCTTGAGGCGGCACGCCGCCCACGATCGACAGGGCACCGCCCCGCCGGATTGCACCGACGTGGTTGCCCACTTCCTGCTGCGCTCGCGCCGCGGTCCCGATTACCAGTTCGCCACGGCGGCGGCGGTGCTGCTGCGGTCGCTGGGCTATCGGACGCGGCTCGTCTCCGGGCTGTACGCCGCCCCAGGGCAGTACGATCCACGCACGCGGCATACCGCCGTTCGCCGTGAGGACGTCCATGTTTGGGCCGAGGTTCGCCTACCGAGCGGGACATGGGTCGGCATCGAGCCGACGCCCGGTTATGTGATCGCCGGGCCGGCGTTGTCGTTTTGGGAGAGCGCCCTGGCCGTGCTCACTGAGGCCGGACGCTGGGCACGTTCGCATGCCCTCGGACTGGGGTTCGCGGCCCTGCTGGCGTTCGCGTTGATCTGGTATCGCCGTGAGCTTCTCGACCGGCTGGCGACGCTGATCTGGTGGGCTTGCCGAGAGGCCGACCCCCGGGGTTGTGCCGTGAGGACCTTGCGGCTCGTCGAGCGACGGTCGCACTGGGCGGGTTGTCCCCGTCCGCCCGGACTGACGCCACGGCGTTGGTACGGCCCGATCGCCTTGGCGGACCCCGATCTGGCTCCCGACCTGGACAGCTTGCTCCGCCTGGCCGAGTGGAGCCTCTACGCGCCGTCCGGGCCAGGTCGACCACTGGCCGGGAATACGGACGACCCCGCTGAGACCTGCATGCGCGTGGTGCGGGGCTGGACCATCCGCCGGTTCCGCACCGCCGGCAATCCAACTACCAGGAAGGAGCGTTGGTCGTGAAGCTGAACACTTCGGTCGCGGAACGAGCGGGCGCCGATCTGGACGCAGTCCTCGCGATCCGCACCGCCCTGAACACGGCCCTGCGCGGCAAGGAGTCCGTTGTCGAGCACGTCTTGGCCTGCCTGCTCGCCCGGGGGCACCTCCTGATCGAGGATCTGCCTGGACTGGGCAAGACAACGTTGGCGAAGGCCCTGGCGCACGCCATCGGCGGGCGGTTCGCTCGGATCCAGTGCACGCCCGACCTGCTTCCCGGCGACATCACCGGCTTCCGCGTCTACGACCAGAAGACCCGCGAGTTCGAGTTCCTCCCGGGCCCCGTCTTCGCCGACGTGCTGCTGGCCGACGAGATCAACCGCGCGACGCCCCGGACGCAGAGCGCTCTTCTGGAGGCGATGGCCGAGCGCCAGGTGACGATCGATAACGTCCGCCACGTCCTGTGCGACACCTTCTTCGTGATCGCGACCCAGAACCCGGTCGAGCAGCACGGCACCTACCCCTTGCCGGAGGCGCAGCTCGATCGCTTCGCCATGAAGCTGCGGATCGGTTACCCGGGCCGCGATCACGAGATGGCCATGCTCGAAGCGGCCGCAGGGGAGGGCACGGATGACGGCGAAGCGGCGACGGCGGTGTTCGGCCCAGGGCAACTCCGTGCCCTGCAAGACCGCGTGGGGCGGATCGCCGTCAGTGCCGCGGTGCGCGGCTATCTCGTCGAGTTGGCCCAGGCGAGTCGCGGCCATCGCCAGGTCACCCTGGGCCTGAGCCCACGCGGGCTCTTGATCTGGCAGCGCCTGGCCCAGGCGCGGGCCTTGCTCGACGGCCGCGACTTCGTGACGCCCGACGACGTCCAGGATGTGGCCCAGCCCGTCCTCAACGTGCGCCTCGGCGTTGAGCCCGAGGCCTCCGCCCGCGTCCTGGCCGAGATCCTGGCGGCCGTGCCCGTCCCGGTCTATCCCGCCGCCCGAATCTCTGGAAAAGGAGCGCCATGATGAGGCTACACCTGGTCGCACTCGGGACAGCCGCCTGTCTGCTCGCGGTGGCCGGATGCCGGGATGAGCACTCCGCCGGTTCCGAGGAAGAGCACGAGCACGCCGGCCATGTCATCCCGGCGCACAAGCCGAAGGCGTTCCCGGACGCCGTTCGCCGCCTCAGGGAGTTGCACGGCCAGATCGCCCTGACGGCGTCTGAGCGAACAGGCAATGGGGAAATGCCCATCGCCCTCGACATCGCCACCTGGCTGCCGGAGATCGCCGCCGACAGCGACATGCCGGAACGGCCGTGGAACCGGGTCAACGATCAGGCCGGTGTGCTCCTCGCCAGCTATGAGGTGCTCGGCGGCAAGCGCCCCGGTGACTCTCACGCCGCCTTGGAGGCCGCGGAGCGGGCGCTCTCGGACCTGGAAGCGCTGCTCGACGGAGCCGCCCCGCGCTGGTTCGACGGATCTCACACAGGCACGTCATCCCCCCTGACCGAGGTACACCGATGATCGAGACCCTCTTCTGGGGCGGGGCGCTGCGTTTCGCCCAGGCGTTCCTCCAGGCCACACCGACGGTCCTGGTCGGCCTCGTCGTGGCGGGGATCTTCCGACGGCTGCTCGGACACGACGGCACACGGCGCCTGTTCGGCTACGGGACCTGGCGCGAGCTGCCGCAGGCGTGGCTCATCGGCATGCTCCTGCCGGTCTGCTCGCTCGGCGTGATCCCGATCGCCCGCGAGATGCGCCGCGCCGGGATTGCGGGCGGAACGATCCTGGCCTTCGCCATGACCGCCCCGCTGTTCAACCCGCTGTCGATCCTCTACGGGCTAACCCTCTCCGAGCCGTTTGTGATCCTCGTGTTCGCGTTCTGCTCGCTGGTCGTGGTGACGCTCGTGGGGGCGGCCTGGGACCGGCTGTATCCCGCCACCGCTCACGAAGAACAGGCTCCGCCGCCGGTCTCTTACGGGCTGAAACGGATGGCCGCGATCGTGGTCGCCGCCGCGCGGGAGATCGTCGGTCCGGCGCTGGGGTACATCCTGGTCGGCCTGCTCGGTGTGGCCCTGCTCAGCGCGGTGCTGCCTCCGGGCAGCTTGCAGTCCACGATGGAGCACAAGAACCCGTATGCTCCGCTGGCGATGGTCGGCGTGGCCGTACCCGCCTATGCCACGCCGATGGTCGCAATGTCGCAGCTCGGCTCGATGTTCCAGCATGCCAACTCGGTCGGCGCCGCGTTCGTCCTCTTAACCCTGGGCGCGGGGATCAACCTCGGTCTGCTCGCCTGGATGCTCCGCACTTACGGGCTTGCACGAGGGCTGGCCTGCCTCGCGTTGCTCCTCGGCGTCGTCCTGGGGTTGGCCTACGCGATCGAGAACCCGCTCTATCCCACCGAGATCACGCCGCCGGGTCATACGCATGCCTTCGACATCTATTGCCGCCCCTTTGATGCGGGGAGTGCTCATCTCGCCGAGGTTGCGGCCGCCAAGCTCCGGGAGGACCTCCAGCCGTTCGAGATCGTGGGGCTGGTCGTCGTGACCTCACTGATCGCGATAGGCCTGGCCTTGCGGGCGCTCGATCGCCGCCGGCGCATCGAGGATTGGCTCGAACGGCCTTCGCGAGAAGCGGGGCCGCCACCGGCCTGGTTCAACGTCTCGGTCCCGGCCCCTGTCCTCGGGATGGTCGGCTTGGCCGGTCTGGTCGCGTTCAGCATCGTCGGCTGCTACGCCTACTACCCGGCCAAGCGGGAGGTCTTCGACGAGATGAACATCCTCCGCGGCGAGGTCCTCACCGCGGCCCTGAGCGGCGACAGGAAACACGCGGAGCACTTCATCCCCGTCTGGGCCGACTGGACCCGCCGGCTCCAGGTCGGCGTTTTTCTCCGCGAGGGGACAGTCAGCCCCTACCGGCGGATGAAGGCGAAAGTCTTCCGGGACCGGCTCGAGTTCCTCAAGCACGCCGTCGAGGAGGGCGATCGCGAGGAGGCCCGCGAGTACGTCACGCGTGTCTCCGATGCGCATCGCCGCCTCCGTCAGGCCTACCTCGAACCTTTGCCGTGAAACCCTCGGGGCGAGCCGGCATTCGCGTACTCGCGCGGACCTTGCTACCTCGTCTCGTGGAGGCGGAACCCCGGACGCTTTCGTCGCGGGCCACTGGTCCCCTACGCGGCCCTTGCGCCGGTTTTCTGTTCCATTGCTACTCACGGGCCCACTTCCTGCCGTCGTACAGTCCGGACTGCAACCCGATCGAGCGGGTGTGGTGGAACCTTCATGAGCAGATCACCCGGAATCATCAGTGCAAGTCCATGGAGGAGTTGCTCGACATGACCTTCACCTGGCTCAAGGGGAGGAACCCGTTCAAGGTCGAGGGCCGCTCGACCTACAAGCTCGCCGCCTGAGGCACTTTCCCTGTTGAGAGGAGCTATTTAGGAGAACGAGGGACGTGGAGCCGTTTTCTCAAGTCATCGTCGTGGGATCGCCGCGTGAACTTCGGTTAGAGGAGAGTCCGCGCGCGACGGAAGACCGGCGCGGCGTCATTAGGTGCCGCGCCGGTCTTCCTCTCACAGTCACCCATCGGGAGACAGACTGACTAGGCTGGGGAGAATGTCACCTGGTCGACCTCAAGGCCCCAAATGTCTCCTCCCTGGACGCGCAATCGAATCCAATGCCGTCCGGCCGTCAAGATGGAGATCGGCGTGGCGAGGGACGTCGATCGGAAGTAATTCCAAGAGGTTCCTGCCGGTGAACCAACGGGCGCGAGATCGTTGGTCGAAAGCGCGGTGATGGTTTCCGACAGCGGCTGGCCGTCGATCGCGAAGAGGACCGTGGGGTTCGCCCCCCGAGAGTCCCTAGAATGGCGGAGGCTAAGGCGGAAGACGCCGGGCACAACGACGTCGAAGGGGATCGTGATCTCCTCGCCTGGCTGAATCCATCGCGTCCGGTGCAGGTTGCCATTTCCGCTCGCGTTCGAGCGCTCCCGCAACTGCCCGCCTCCGGTACCATCTTCCCCCTGGACGACGATCGGGACGTTGACCACAAGTGGCGTGGCGGTGACGCGGAGGGAGTAGCTGCTGAGGGCGTTATTGCCACCGTACTCGTTGAGCCGGACATAGTAAGTGCCGGGCGTCAACGCCGCGTCACCGTTCCGTTGGATCCGCGAGTAGTAGCCGTTGCCGGAGTCGTCGTCGTAGGCGATCTGGGCGGTGGAGTTGTTGGGCCCGAAGAGGCGCATCTCGGTGTCACCGCCAGCGACGCCGTCGGTCTCGACGGTCACATTGGACGTTGCCGTCAGGGTGAACTTCACCCAGTCGATGTCGGACCCGACGTGGAAGCTGCGGCCCTGGGCGACGCCGTCTGTGGTGATCGGCTTGGCGAGCGCCGCCGTGTCGTCGACCTCGAATACGTCGGCGTTGGAAGGTGGCGGGGCCGGCGTGGCGGTGACGCGGAGGGAGTAGCTGCTGAGGACGTTATTGCCACCGTACTCGTTGAGCCGCAAGTAGTAAGTGCCGGGCGCCAGCGCCGCCGCGCCGTTCCGTTGGATCCGCGAGTAGTAGCCGTTGCCGGAGTCGTCGTCGTAGGCGATCTGGGCGGTGGAGTTGTTGGGCCCGAAGAGGCGCATCTCGGTGTCACCGCCAGCGACGCCGTCGGTCTCGACGGTCACATTGGACGTTGCCGTCAGGGTGAACTTCACCCAGTCGATGTCGGACCCGACGTGGAAGCTGCGGCCCTGGGCGACGCCGTCTGTGGTGATCGGCTTGGCGAGCGCCGCCGTGTCGTCGACCTCGAATACGTCGCCAGCCAGCGCGAGGCGCTGCTCAAGTGACTCAAAGCCGGGCCGTCTCCGTTGCTTCCGCCGAGGAACGTCGTTGTGATTTCGAGAGGATGTTGTGAAACTCATGATCGATCATTCTCCTGTAGTGATGCCATGCGAATTGGTCAAATCGGCTTGCGTGCCGCCGGGAGCCCTGACCGGCGCGTACCTTCGTCATCGACGACCACCGTGAGTCGGAGGTGTCGTGTTCGTGTCAGGCGCGAACCGAGTCGGGTTTGGTCACGGCCGTGCCACCGACGATCTGGCCCGACCGGTACCGGAGCATTGGGGCGGGTGGCGCCTCCCCCTGGATCGGGGCGCGCACGGGGGACGCTGACCCGAAGCCGGGCCAGGTGATTCGAGCGCCGCGTCCCGACCCGACAGACCGAGGTCGGGCCTCGAAGCCGGGAGGACGACGGCGCTCTTGTCATCTTTACTAACGCGACCGGCTGACGGATTTCTCACGGCCGGAGCCGTTTCGCGTGTTTCCCGCTGGCGGCCGCGTTACACCGGGTCAGCGGGAAGACGGCGGGGCTGCCAGCAGCGCGTCGACGTCCGTGCCCGGCCTGGAAGCGATTGCGATTGCCCGGAACCCCAGCGCGCCACGTTGCTCCTCACTCGGTGCCTGGCAGCCCAGGCGGAGAAACTCGGGGTGTCCCTCGGGACCGGTCAGGATGACCGCGAGCTTCTTGATCGGCCGGTTCAGATCGAGGCGTTCCCGCTCTCCTCCGACGTCGGAGACGAGGGCCTTCAACGGAACGACGAGGTCGAACCAACCTTCGCGCTCCTGCTGGGCTTTCATCGCGTCCGTGACCGTGGCGACGGCCCGGTAGTACGTCCCGTCGTCGCCCTGGGCGTCGGCCACGCAGACCTCGATTCCCATCGAGGTGACCGCTTCGGTATCGGGGCCGCCGACGTCGGCGGTGCGGATGATCCGGTCGATCCCCGGAACGAGCCGCCGAAGTCGGAGGACCAGTTCGGCGTCGGGGCCATAGTCCTTCCAGTTCGCCTGGTTCGTCCGGACTTCGAGAGCGGCCCAGCCCTTGGTGACGTTGTAGGGAAGGACGAGCAGGCCTTCGCGGCTCCCGTCGGGGCGACGGAAGTGAGTCCAGTACCGCTCGAGGTACAGCTCGGACGGCGGCGGAGTGGTGTCGCTGTAGATGCCGCACTGGCCCCCCGCCAGGCCGCCCATGGGAGTTTCAAAGTCCCCGAGAACCGGGCCGTCGAGCCTGGGGTACTTCGACTCGTCGAAGTCGCTGTCGCCGGCGAAGCTCCGCACGGGACGCTCGAGCAACTCGTCGACGTTGGCGTCACGACGAGGAAGGATCAGTACGGATCGCAACCCGATGGCACCGCGGTACTCATCGTCGTCGGGATCGAGACGTGCGCCGTCGATCACAAGCTGAACCGACTGAACCGGCCGTGTCAGATCAAGGCCTTTCTTGACCAGATCGGCGACCGGGACGGCGAGATCGAAGAATCCGGACGTCGCCTGCCGCTCCTCCATCGCGGTCGTCACCGCGACTTCCACCGCCGCCTTGCGTGACCCTGACTCGCCCTGGTAAGTCACTTCGACCTTGTACCGCCTCGCGGCGAAGGAGTCAGGGCCGCCGACGTGCTCCAACCGCTCGATGCGGTCATGACCGGGATCCAGACGCCGCAGGCGGAAGACCAGGACGCCGTCCTTGTAGATCGCCCATGATGGATTGTTCACATGGAGAACAATCCCGACGTGTCCGGCATCGACGTTGTAAGGGTAGACGCGAAACCCCGCCAGTCGGCCTTTCGCGATGGACAATTGGTCCCAGTATTCTTCGATGTACTGGGCCTCGGGTTCCTGCCTCTCGTCGCGGAAAGTGTGCAATCGGCCTGGGCTCAGGTCTCCCAAAGGTGTGTCGACGTTCGCGAGCACCGGGCCGCGCAGCGCGGGCAGGGATTCGGGCGCGACCAAGGCGTCGGCCGGTTTGTTGAAGTCCCGGACCACCGGGCGCGCGAGACGGTCAACGGTTTTGTTCGTCGCTTCCGTCGCCGCGATTACCGCGTCCATCTTCCTATCCTGATCATCCTTCCTATCCTGCTCAGCGATGACATAGCTCCCAACGGGCAGTGCGACGAGGAGGACGGCTGCCGCTTTGAGCAGGGATCTCCCCAATGACCTATTCGGTCGCGGCGGCTGGCCCGAGCCGCCGTGGAACGGGTATACGGTGTTCCCGCTCGCTCGGAGACTGTCGAGCACCTCGAAGAACGAGCCTAACTCCGCGCCCATCGACTGGACCTCCTTTTGGAGGCTGTCGAACCGCCCCAAGAGCGAGCGAAGCTCCGCGCCCATCGACTCGACCATCTTCACGACCAAACCTCGCTGCCGACCGCTTGCCGGCGGCCCCGCTTCGGCTTCGCCCATAGCCCCGGCCGGCTCGCCCAGAGTGGTCACTCCGCCAAAAAGGAGTGCCATCGCCACTTTGCGGCGAAGTGCCATCGCCTCCTTACTACGGCGACGCTTGGCCACGTCACGCTGGT
>JBFWRA010000036.1:0-11018 GCA_050249155.1 Isosphaeraceae bacterium
AGTTCGGTTGGGACGTTGGCGGTTCAAGGACGGAAGGTGACATGTGAAGCGCGCCTCAAGGTGAGGATCGTCTCGCCGAACCTCGGCGACCATGGAGTCTCATTCAAGCAACCCCCGTGCCCGACCTCCCTCTTGGTTCGAAACGTGCCCGTTGGAATTCGGGATCATCCAGGGAATCGTGTGTGACTCGTCCTCAGTCTTGCTTGTAGGTCGCCGTATCAATCTTGTATTGGGCGATCTTCGACGTGATGCTTCGTCTGGAAAGTCCGCTGATCTTGGCGCAACGACCAACGTGACCGCGGCACTTCTTGAGGGCCCGGTGCAGGTAGCGCTTCTCGAAGTCCGCGATCAGTTCACCAAGCTGCTCCGGAAGTGATCGGGAGAGGTCCAGCGGAACCACCGCCTTCCCTTGACTCGCTTTCGCCGGGTCGGCCGGCAGGTTCTCCGGTTGGATCAGCCCATTCTTCGCGGTGATCACCGCGCGTTCGATCGCGTTTTCGAGTTGTCGGATGTTTCCCGGCCAGGAGTAATTGAGGATCTTTTCCATGGCCTCGGGAGTGAAACCGCAGGGTTCCTGACCCGGACGCGCGTACTTCTGAGCGAAATGCGTCGCGAGCAAAGGAATGTCCTCGGGCCGGTCGCGTAGGGGAGGGAGGTCGATCTTGAAGACGTTGAGTCGATAGTACAGGTCTTCCCGAAACGTTCCTTCCTTGACCATCGTCTGAAGGTTCCGGTTCGTGGCGCCCACCACACGGACGTCGACCTTGATCGTCTGGGTTCCTCCCAGTCGCTCGAATTCCCGTTCCTGAAGGACTCTGAGCAGCTTTACCTGCATGGACGCGGGAATATCACCGACTTCGTCGAGAAAGAGCGTACCACCGTCGGCCAGTTCGAACCGGCCTTTCCGAGCGCCCGCGGCACCCGTGAACGAACCCTTCTCGTGGCCGAAGAGTTCACTTTCAAGCAACGTCTCGGGCAGCGCCGCGCAATTCACGACGACGATCGGGCCTTTTCTCGTGGCGGACGAGGCTTGATGGATGGCTCTGGCGATCAACTCCTTGCCGGTCCCGGTCTCTCCCTCGATCAGCACCGTGGTGTTCGTCTTGGCGACGCACTTGATGAGATCGAAGATCTCAAGCATGCGCGGATTCTTGCTCAAAACGTTCTGGAACGGCCGTTGCTCGGTACTCTGGTTTCGCAAGGACTCCAACTCGTCCCGCAATGAGCGTTCCCGCAAAACGCGCTGGACGAGCAAGGA
Organism: Isosphaeraceae bacterium; assembly: GCA_050249155.1. Taxonomy (GTDB): domain Bacteria; phylum Planctomycetota; class Planctomycetia; order Isosphaerales; family Isosphaeraceae; genus JBFWRA01. The sequence goes on from JBFWRA010000036.1 coordinate 1,259, forward strand.
GAGGTGTTCCGGGTCGAGCGGCTTGGTTAGAAAGTCGTAGGCCCCGATCCGCATCGCCTCGACCGCTTCGTTGACGCCGCCGTAACCGGTGGTCACGATCACCGTGACGTTCAGTTCGCGGGACTGGATCTCTCGAAGTAGGTCCAGACCGCCGAGTCGCGGCATTCGCAGGTCGGTGATCGCGATACTGTACAAACGCTCGCCGAGGAGCTCCAACGCTTTCTCGCCGTTGGCCGCCAAGTCGACGGGAACTCCAATCGTCGATTGCAGCATGATCCGCAGGGACTCGCCAGCGTCCTGGTGGTCCTCGACGATCAAAATGCGTTGGTGGAGGCCTGAAGGGTCCGTCGTTCGCGTGATCTTAGACTCCGTCGCTGGATCGGCCACTAACTTCGCTTCCGAGGTCATGGTCGAGATCCTTAAGAACCAAACCTTTCCGATACTGTCTTCCTATCGTAACCCTGGGGTGAACTTCGTTCAACCACGACGCGCACGCGGGCGTTCCTTCCGAGCCGGTCCGAATCCTCGAGCCACGCGACGGTTGACCGTGGATCGACGCCGATCGAGCCTCGGGGTTGATCGACCGTGGGATAATCCTTGATCGCCGCCTCCGACCATTCTATCCTTTCGTCCTGCCACCCGTTCGAGTCGGCCTCGGCCGATCCTCTTTGATCCCGGGTCGTTCTCGATAGACGGAGTCCTGTGCCACCCGCTCCTGGTGAGCTGGCGATGGGGCCACTGGAAGCGATGCGACTCGCGCCGTTGAGGTGGCCCACGTCGCTTCTTCGCTCGAGTTTCCCAACGGGCCGTTCTCGACGCCACTTGAGCGTGGCGATTTCCGTTATTCGAGGGGTAGAGAAACCGCTCATGACGACGTCCGTTGGACTTGTACTCCTGGGCTTGATCCTGCTCGTGTTCGGAGGGGAATGCCTCCTTCGAGGAGCGGTCGGCCTGGCGACCCTCGCGAAGGTGACGCCCGCCGTCATCGGCTTGACCGTGGTCGCTTTTGGGACCTCCGTACCGGAGCTGGCGGTCAGCATGATCGCCGCGCTCCAGGGGAACGAGGGGGTGGCCGTCGGCAACGTCGTGGGGTCGAACGTTTTCAACCTCACCCTGATCATCGGATTGGCCGCGCTGATTCATCCATTGGGGATTTCCGGCAACACCATCAGGCTGGAGTATCCCGTCCTTCTGCTCGTCAGTCTCCTCTTCCTCGTGCTGGCCAACGACGGCCTGATCGGCCGCCTCGACGCGGGGCTCCTGGTCGCGACCTACGTGGGTTTCACGGCCTATCTCGTCGTGGTGGTGCGCAGACAGATCAACGTCACGGAGGCGAAGGCCCTCGGTGCCGAGGTGTCGGAGCTTGCCGAACCGATGGTCGCGCTTCCGCGGTCGTGGGTCAGTCTCGGCCTGATCGTGGCGGGTATCGGCCTCCTGATCGCCGGTGCCCAGTCGACGGTCACCGGCGCGGTCGCGATCGGTCGGACCTTTGGCATGTCCGAGGCCGTGATCGGCCTGACGATCGTCGCGGTGGGAACCGGACTGCCCGAGGTCGTGACCTCCCTCATCTCGAGCGTCAGGGGTCGCGACGACGTGGCGATCGGTAACGTGATCGGCTCCAACCTGTTTAACATTCTGGGAGTCCTCGGTCTCGGAGGACTCGTCAGGCCGATCCCGGTGCCTCGGGAGATCGTCACCACGGACGTCTGGTGGATGCTTGGACTGACGGTCCTCTTCGGACCGTTACTCCTCACGGGCCGGCGGATCGCCAGGAGCGAGGGCTTACTCCTCCTCGGCATCTATGGGATCTACATGGCCTTCTTGCTCTCCAGGTCCACGACGCCCTGAGGCCCTCACGAGACCGCCTCGTCGCTTCCGCGGGCGATCGATTGCCTTCACGACCAGATCGGGATACGTTGGGAGGATGAAAGGCGACGCCCACCGGTTCCTTCCTTCCCGACGAAGTCATCCTCACAGGTCGTCCCGAAGTCCCGACCTGGGAGTTTCGAGCCCATGATCCCAACACGCTCTCTGGTCACGGCCTGGCGCCAGGTCGTCGCGAGCGCTTTCATCCTGGTCGCTTCGTCCCTCACTGTCCTGAAGGGGATGGGCCAGGAACCGACCGTCGACTTCAATCGGGACGTGCAGCCGATCCTCTCGGACCGTTGTTATCAATGCCACGGTCCCGATCCTTCGCAACGCAAGGCCAAGCTTCGCCTGGACATTCGGGAAGACGCCTTCGCCGACCGCGGTGGTCTACCCCCCCTCGTCGCGGGTAAGCCAGACGAAAGTGAGGTGATTCGGCGTGTGGAGGCGGAGCCGGGCGATCCCGACCGGATGCCTCCCAACGACGCCGGCAAACCACTCTCGCCCAGGGAGATCGAGACCCTTCGGCGCTGGGTGGAGCAGGGTGCCACATGGCGATCGCACTGGGCGTTCACCCCACCCACGCGCCCCGCCGTCCCCATCGCCCCCGACGCGACCAACCGGTCCTGGACCCGTAATCCAATCGACGCGTTCGTCCTGGCCAGGCTGCGATCCGAGAATCTCGAACCTTCCCCGGAAGCGCCACGCTCCACGCTGATCCGTCGGTTGAGTTTCGACTTGACAGGGCTCCCCCCCGCGCTCTCGGCCGTCGAGGCTTACGAGGCCAATCCGTCCCCCGAGGCCTACGAAACCGTCGTGGACCGACTGCTGGCTTCTCCCCACTTCGGCGAGCGCATGGCCATGGACTGGCTCGACGCGGCTCGTTACGCCGACACGGATGGCTTTCAATCAGACGCGACCCGATCCAACTGGCCCTGGCGAGACTGGGTCGTCGACGCCTTCAACGCCAATCTACCCTTCGATCGATTCACCCTGGAGCAGTTCGCCGGGGACCTGCTTCCCAACCCCACTCCCGAGCAGATCCTGGCGACCAGTTTCCACCGTCAGCACATGACCAACGGAGAAGGGGGCCGCGACCCAGAGGAGTCCCGGATCGACTACGTCCTGGACCGGATCAATACCATGGGAACGGTCTGGCTCGGGCTCACTCTCGGCTGCACCCAATGCCACAGCCACAAGTTCGACCCAATCTCGCAGGCCGAGTATTACCAACTCAACGCCTTTTTCAACAGTATCGACGAGGACGGCAAGGCCGGTCGCGCCGCCAAACCGTTCACTTCCTATCGATCCGAGGCCGCCCGTCGCGCCGTCGCCGACGCCAGGTCCCGACGCGACGCCCTGACCGCCGCCGACGCCCAGGCGCGTCGGACGGCGGAACCCGCCTTTGGGCTCTGGCTCGAACGCCAGTGCCAGGTCGTCCGGAACGGGCATCGCTCCTGGACCACGTTTCTCCCGACGGAACTGAAGTCCGTGGCTGGAACGATCCTGACCCTGGGGGACGAGGGCGTCGTCTCGGCGAGTGGACCGGACCCACGTCACGAAGATTATCGATTGATCGGTCGAGTCACACTCCCCAGACTGACGGGACTTCGCCTCGACGTGCTCCCCGACCCGAATCGGCCCTCCGGTGGGCTCTCCCGGTCGAAGTCTGGCCATTTCCTCCTGACCGATATCGCCATTCAGGTTCGTCAACGCGACGGGACGCAAATCCGAGAACTCCCGGTCGCCGGAGCGGTCGCCGACGTCGAGGCCGATCCCGCGAAGAACAGCGGTTACGGCAAGGTGATTCACACGCTGGACGACGATCCCAGGAACGGCTGGGCGACGTTCGGCCATCCCACCGACCGCCCTCACTCGGCGGTCTACGCCCTCGCCGAACCGCAGGTCCTCGGCCCGAATGAGGAGTTGATCGTCGAACTTCGCCACCGATCCACCGAGGGGCGTCTCAACATTGGACGACTGCGAATCGGGTTGACCGATCAGCCAGGGCCCGCCGTCGAATCGGTCGAACCGACCCCGTTGGAACGACTCGCCACCGCGGGGGTCTCCGACGCCACCGAGGTTCCGCCCGCGCTCCGCGCCTCGCTCTTTGAACAATTCCTGGCCGACCACGCCCCCTATCAGCCCAGCAAGGCCGCGCTCCGACGCGCGGAGTCCTGGCTCGCCGAGATCGCGGAATTTGAGAAATCGGTCGAGGTGATGGTCCTCGCCGACCGCCCGGAGCCTCGCCCGACCCACGTCCTGATTCGGGGGGTCTGGGACAAGAAAGGTGAGGTCGTCGGCCTCGACGTGCCCGCCGCCCTCAACCCCTGGCCCGAGGGCCAGCCCCGCGACCGCCTGGGACTGGCTCGGTGGCTCGTCGCCCGAGACAACCCCCTCACCGCTCGCGTGACGGTCAACCGACTCTGGCAGAACGTCTTTGGCGCGGGATTGGTTCGCACTCCCGAGGATTTCGGTCGGCAAGGAGAGCCCCCGACCCATCCCGAGTTGCTCGACTGGCTCGCCGTCGAATTCATGGAGAGCGGCTGGGACGTCAAGCACATGATCCGATTGATGGTCACGAGCGCCACCTACCGGCAGTCGTCGAAGCTCGTACCGGCCCTGATAGCCCACGACCCCGACAATCGACTCCTGGCCCGGAGCACGCGCCAACGGCTTCCCAGCGCCATGATCCGCGACGCCGCCCTGACCGCCTCCAGCCTTCTGAATCCCACCCTGGGAGGCCCGCCCGTTCGGCCCTATCAGCCAGCGGGAGTTTGGGAAGAAATGTTCATGGGTCGGTTCCATTACGTGCCAAGCGACGGCCCTGATCAGTATCGTCGAACGCTTTACGCCTTCTGGCGACGGTCCTCCGCGCCCGCGTTCCTCTTCGACGCCGCTCAACGACGAGTCTGCGAGGTCCGTACCTCGCGCACCAACACGCCACTTCAGGCGCTCACGCTCCTGAACGACCAGACGTACCTGGAGTCTGCCAGGACGCTCGCGGCCAGGGCGCTGCGCGAGACGTCCAGCGACGTGGAACTCGTGGACGCCCTGACGCGCCGTGTGCTCTCGCGTACCCCAAGTGACACGGAGCGCTCGATCTTGACCCGGGAACTCCGTCGAGCGCGCGAAATCTACCGGGCTCAGCCCAACGCCGCGGCGCGTTGGCTGGCTCATGGGCAATCCCCGCGCGACCCGTCGATCGACCCCGTCGAACACGCCGCATGCGCCGTGGTCGCCGACCTGATCCTGAACCTCGACGAAGCCATCACCAGGGAGTGACCCCGCCATGCCCGAACACGCGGACCACGCCCTGGCGGCGACCCGAAGGTATTTCCTCGGGCGATGCACGGGGATCGGGCTCGGCGCGATCGCCCTGGCGTCCCTGACCAGAGCCGACGAGGGAGATCGCCGGGAACTCTCCAGTCCGCCCCATTTCGCCCCCAGGGCAAAGCGCGTGATCTTTCTCACGCAGTCCGGCGGGCCCTCCCATCTCGAACTCTTCGACGACAAGCCCGGCCTGAAACGGTGGGCCGGTCAGGAGTTGCCCGACTCGATCCGTCAGGGGCAACGCCTCACCACGATGACCGCGTCGCAGAAACAGCTCGTGATGCCCGCGCGTGCCACGTTCTCGCGACATGGCCAGTCCGGAGCCACATTGGGAGAATGGCTGCCCCACCTGGGGCGCGTGGTCGACGACGTCTGCTTTATCAAGTCGATGTACACCGATCACATCAACCACGCGCCCGCGATGACTTTCATGCTCACGGGTCATCAGCTCCCCGGTCGACCGAGCTTCGGGGCCTGGGTCAGCTACGGTCTCGGGTCGGTGAATCGAAACCTGCCGGACTTCGTGGTCCTGGTCTCGAAGATGCAGCGCCCCAGCGACCAGCCCCTTTCCGACTATTACTGGGGCTCGGGATTTCTGCCTTCGAGGTACCAGGGAGTCCGGTTCCGCAACGCGCATGAGCCAGTTCTCTACCTCAACGACCCGGAGGGGCTCCCGCGGCCGCTCCGCCGAGGCATGCTCGACGGCCTCGCCGAGCTCAACGCGATTCGACAGGAGGAGACGGGCGATCCGGAGATCGCCACACGCGTCCGTCAGTATGAGATGGCCTATCGAATGCAAACCTCCGTGCCAGAGTTGGCCGACCTTTCCGACGAGCCTGACGAGGTCTTCTCCCTGTACGGTCCCGACGCGCGACGCCCCGGTTCCTATGCCGCGAACTGCATTCTGGCGAGACGCCTCGTCGAGCGTGGCGTCCGGTTCGTGCAGCTGTTCCACCCCGATTGGGACCATCACAGTCGGCTCCCGTCGTGGTGCGTGGCCCGTTGCCGAGACACCGACCAACCCTCGGCCGCGCTGATTCTCGACCTGAAGCGGCGGGGCCTTCTGGACGACACGCTGGTGATCTGGGGAGGGGAGTTCGGCAGGGGAGTGGCCGGTCAGGGTGACTGGACCAGTCCCGAGGCCGGCCGAGACCACCACCCCCGTTGCTTCACCGTCTGGCTCGCGGGAGGGGGAGTGAAGCCCGGTCTGACCTTCGGCGCGACCGACGAATTCGGATACAACGTCGCGGAGAACCCCGTCCACGTCCACGACCTTCACGCGACGCTGCTGCGGCTGCTCGGTATCGATCACGAACGATTGACCTATCGCCATCAGGGTCTGGATTTCCGACTCACCGGAGTGGAGCCCGCCCGCGTGGTGCCGGAAATCCTCGCCTGAAATCGACTCTTGATCCCACTGACGACCCTCCTGAACCTGCCCTTGCGGAAATTCGCCATGACCGTTCCGCGCCAGACTTCGGCGATCGTCCTGTTGGCCACCTGGCTTTGCCCGGCACTCCACGCGGATGCGCAAGAGCCGGTCGCCAAGGTTCCCCCCGAGCATGCCGCCAACGCGGCGAAGGGCCTCGCGTTGTTCAAGGAGAAAGTCCGTCCCATCCTGGTCTCGCACTGCGTCGAGTGCCACGGTGGAAAAGCGACGAAGGGAGATTTCGATCTCACCGACCGCGAGACGTTGGTGAGCAGTGGCGCGATCGAGGGAGGGGGCAAGGCGAGCCAGCTTTACGGTCTGGTCACGCACGCCGAGGAACCCCACATGCCGCACAAACGGCCGAAACTCCCGGCCGCCGACGCTGAGCTTCTCGCGACCTGGATCGATCTGGGAGCCCCCTACGACCGCCCCCTCGTGGATCGTCAGGGGAACCCGGACAAGCCGTCGGAACCCGCCGCGGAGTCTCGAGACCACTGGGCGTTTCAACCCTTGCGAACGACGGCCCCTCCCGCCGTGAAGCGAGGGGACTGGGTCCGAAATCCGATCGATCAATTCGTGGTCGCCAGGCTGGAGGCCAGGGGACTCTCCCCCAATCCCACTGCGGATCGTCGAACGCTGATTCGTCGCCTCTCCTTCGACCTGATCGGTTTGCCACCGACCCCGGAAGAGGTCGAGGCGTTCGTGAACGATCCCAGGCCGGACGCCTACGACCAGTTGGTGGACCGCCTGCTCGACTCTCCCGCCCACGGGGAACGATGGGCCCGGCACTGGATGGACGTGGCGCGATTCGCCGAGTCGCATGGATATGAACAGGACTACGATCGTCCCCACGCCTATCACTATCGCGATTTTCTGATCAAGGCGATCAACGCGGACATGCCGTACGACGAGTTCGTACGCTGGCAAATCGCGGGCGACGAGTTCGCCCCCGACGATCCGCTCGCGATGGCCGCGACCGGGTTCCTCGGCGCGGGCGCGTTTCCCACCCAACTCACGGAACAGGAATTCGAGTCCGCCCGTTACAACGAACTCGACGACATGGTCTCAACGACCGGCACCGCGTTCCTCGGCCTGACCATCGGATGCGCCCGCTGTCACGACCATAAATATGACCCACTGGCGATGGACGATTATTATCGCCTCGCCGCGACCTTCACGACCGCCATTCGCAGTGAGATTGACCTGACGATGACTCCCGGCGCGCCCTCCGTCAAGGTTCAGGTGACCAGCGAGGGCCTGCCCCCGACGAAGCATCACGCCGACGACCGCGGGTTCCCCCACTTCTATCCAAAGACCTACGTCCTGGCCCGAGGAGACACGTCCCAGAAGCAACGCGAGGCCGAGCCCGGCTTCCTTCGCGTCCTGCTCGGGCGGGATCGCGACGTCTCGGAATGGGCCGTGACCCCGACCACGGGGCAGACTCGCACCAGCTACCGACGGGCCACCCTGGCCGCGTGGCTCACCGACCCCGACAAGGGCGCGGGCCACCTGACCGCCCGGGTGATCGTCAACCGTCTCTGGCAACACCACTTCGGTAGGGGAATCGTCGCCACGTCGAGCGACTTCGGCGCTCAGGGCGACCCACCCACGCACCCGGAACTTCTGGACTGGCTCGCCGTGGATCTGATCCACAACGGCTGGAAGCTCAAGCGCCTCCACAAACTCATGGTTTCGAGCGCGGCGTACACGCGGGACAGTCGCGCCGACAAGTCCGGGATGCGCGAAGACCCCGACGGCACTCTCCTTTGGCGGTTCACCCCGCGCCGGCTTGAAGCCGAGCCGATCCGCGACGCGATGCTGTTCGTCTCGGGACGACTCGACGCGACGATGTTCGGACCCGGCTCGCTTGATCAGGACATGAATCGAAGAAGCGTTTACTTTTTCATCAAACGAAGCCAGCTCATCCCGACGATGATGCTCTTCGACTGGCCTGAGCACCTCGTGGGCATTGGGCGCAGGGCGGTGACCACGACGGCCCCCCAGGCCCTGATGTTCCTCAACAGCGCTCTGGGCCGTTCCAGCGCCCAGGGGTTCGCCAGTCGACTCGCCAACCTGGATCCGGCCGCCGCGGTGGCCCGCGCCTACGCCATCGCCCTGGGTCGTCCACCCTCGACGCGAGAAACCGACGTCGCGACCGACTATCTGAGGACGCGGACCTCACGATACCTCTCGGCTGGCAAACCCGATCCCGGCGGCCTCGCGCTGGTCGACCTCTGCCAGGCGATCCTTGGATCGAGCGAATTTATTTATATAAACTGATTCATCCAAACGAAAGGGATCGCCCATGCTGACACGTCGAGACATGCTCCGAATCGCCGGCGGTGGGTTTGGCTTGATCGGGCTGACGGGGTTGCTCGTTCGGGAAGGCATGATCGATTCCGCCGCCCTGGGCGACGATCGCTCGCGACTGGCCGGGCCGATGGCCTCTCGGCCTCCGCACTTCAACGCCAGGGCCAAGCGTGTCATCTGGATCTTCATCAACGGCGGACCGAGCCAGGTCGACACCTGGGATTACAAGCCCGACCTGGCGAAGTGGGAAGGGAAGTCGATCCGGGAGTTCGACCCGAACTTTCAGGATACGACGGGGTTTTTCAAGAACGCGGTCGGTGGTCTGATGAAGTCCCCCTTCAAGTTTTCGCCGAGAGGCGAGTGCGGCAAGATGGTCTCGGAGCTTTTCCCGAACCTCGGCCGACACGTCGACAAGATGGCGTTCATCCACTCGGGGTACACAGGCTCGAATAATCACTCTCCCGCGCTGTTCATGATCAATTCCGGGATGGCCAGGATGGGGTTCCCTTGCGTTGGCTCATGGGTGACCTACGGGCTCGGCAGTGAGAGCGAGGACCTCCCCGGCTTCGTCGTGATGAGCGACCCGAGAGGCCGAGGGCTCCCCAAGGGGCACGCCGCCAACTGGGGGGCGGCGTTCTTGCCCGGGGTCTTCCAGGGGACGCACCTCAAGCCGAAGGGCGCTCCCATCGAGAACCTGGTTCGGGCCTCGAACATGTCGGACGAGGATCAGCGCGCTCAACTCGACCTGATCAAGCGAATGAACGGCATCCATCAGGAACGGTTCGCCGAGGAGGCCGAGCTCACCGCCAGGATCGAAAGCTT
>JBFWRA010000037.1:0-10983 GCA_050249155.1 Isosphaeraceae bacterium
GCCCGGTGTGACGACGAGGAGGCTTGCCCCGACGCGATCGGGGGGGACGAGACGCACCGACCGGTGGGTCGGGTCGACGGCCTGTCGGGTCTCCTCGGGCAGGCAGACCGGGGCGAGCGAGCATCGGGAGCAGAGTCGGTCGTTCTCGGTGACGGGTGGCCGCCCGTCGGCTTCGCGAAGCCGGCGGGCCGTCGCCAACGCCTCGGACAGGTCGGAACGTGCCGAGGCGTCGATCGGGACGCGGACGGTCAGGTTGTCGGCGTGGTAGCGGACCCGGCCTTCGGCGATGGGACGACCCGTGGCCGACTCGATCAGGGCGGCATACGCGACGACCTGGAGTCGATCCGAAGGCCAGGCCGCGGGTATTTTGCCCTCCCGGCGGGCTTTGCCCCGTTTGTGCTCGTAGGGGATCAGCTCCCCGTCGCGCTGTCGAATCGCGTCGACCTTGCCGACGAGGCCGAGCGCCGGGTCGGCCAACTCGAGCTGGGTCCGCTCCCCGTCCTCGTCGGCCGCGAGTGAGGCGTGTAGCTCTCGGCCTGCGTAGATCGCCGCGTTGGGGGCCTGGAGGCCCTCGACCTCGGTCAGGTAGAAAAGGCGGTGGCAATAGCCGAGATCGTGTAAGGCGATGACCCTCAGCGGCGGGTCGTGCGTCTCGATGGTCATGCGTCATCCTTCCTTTATTTTTTTGGTTCGACCGGCGGGAGGGGTCGGCTCGGGGGGGGGCTCGATGGCCGTCCAGGCGTCCTCGGGGATTTCCTCCCGCGCCTCTCCCGACGGGGCGTAGAGGGCGGACTTCGTCCTGGACATGTCTTGCCGGTCGACCCAGGTCGTGAGCCTGGTGGAGGAGGGAACAGGGCCGGCGTCTTCCCCGACGTCGAGCCTGCGATACCAGAAGGCGGGGATCGGCCCGCGGCAGACTTCGAGCTTGTCGATCAGAAAGGCGTTATCGCCGAAGAAGGGCAGGCCGTATCTTGGGGACGTCCCTGGAGGGTCGCCGGCGGCCGCCTGAACGATCGCGGCCTCGACCTCGGGGTGGTCGGGGAAATCGAGGGCGATGACGGCCCTGAGGTCGGAGAGGAACTCGCGGCGGACTGGAGTAATGTTGTACTTGCCCCCCTTGGCGTCCTCCTTCCGGTCCTTGCCCGAGGCCCCCACGGGGTAGTTGTGGAGTTGTTGGTAGATCGTATGCACCGTCGGGCGAGGCCCTCCGGGGCCGTCGGGGACGGCCCCGAGCGCGACCCTCGCTTTTGGAAGGCCGAACCGAGTGACGGTCATGGCGGAGAGTCCGTCGTCGCGTCGGGTCTCGATCCCCGCGAGGTTCAGGGCCAGTCCATAGGCGGCCGACGGGGTCAGGAATCCGGCGGTCGGCCGATACCAGCCGGCGGTGAACGCCCGAAACGCGGCGAACGGGGCTTGCGCATAGAGCCGAAGCATGGTCAGGCCTTCCCCTTCCCGGCCGGGAACGCCTTATCGCCGGCGGTCTCGAGGGTCTTCCGGGGGTCGCGTTCGAGGGTCACGCCCTTGTCCCTCAGCGCCTCGGCCTGTTTGGCCTCCATGTCCTTGACGATCTTGCCGCCGATGTGAAACTCGGCCCCGGGGTAGTCGCCCAAGAGGATGCCTTCGACGACCTCGGGAAACTCTCCGGCGGCAGTGAAGCCATAGGAGTCGTACCCGCAGACGAGCTGATTGGTCAGGCGGAGGACGATGCTGGCGGGGGCCATCTCGTAATAGCTCCGGGCGTGGTTGCCCGCGACCCCGTTGAGCTCGCCGACGGCCTTGAGCAAGGTCTTGGTCCAGGCGGGTTTGGCCTTGCAGTCGTCGAGGTTCAGGGCGAACGGATACTGGAAGGCGGTGAGGGCCGTCTCGCGGTGCAGGAGGGCCGAGGTCTTCGCGTTTTGCCAGGGGCTCCCGGCCTCGGTCAGTGGGGACTGGGTGAAGACAGCGTTGTTGCGGTAGGGTTCGACCCCCCGGGCGAGATTCATCCGGAAGACCGAGTCTCGCTTGAACCGGAAGGCGGACTCGTCCCTCCCCTTGTCCTTGAGAGCCTGCTTGATCTTCGACCGGTCCGCGTTGCCGGCGGCGACGAGGTAGCCGAAGAAGAAGTCATCGGCGTAGGCGTCGGGGTCGGGGTAGTCGGCGAACTTGACGGCCAGCTGCTCTTCGTCGGACAGGCGGGTCCGGTTCCGGGGCAGGCCGAGCGCGGCGAGGGTCTCGCGGAGCGCGTTGCGGATCGATTCGGGAGAGATGATGGGGTACTCGAACCGCCCGTAGGTGATTTTCTGGATCACAGAGCGGTTCTCCTCGCTTTCGCCTCGATAATTGGCCGAGGGGGCCGGGTAGGTCAAAACGGTGGCGAACAGGTTCATGAATGGCCTCTTTCGGCTTGAGTATCGCGAGGGCGGACGTTGAACGCGCAGGCGGAGACGGCGATCATGGCGACGACCTTGACGTCCTCCCAGCACAGCCGCTTTTCGCCGACCGGGCTCGGATTGGGGTTGGTCATCAGGACGGCGGTGAGAAAGTGGAGGTCCTTGGGCGGCAGGAACTGCGCGACCGAGCAGACCGAGTCGGCGAAGTAATTGACGAAGTCCTGGTCATGCCTGGACCTCATCGCCAGGAACGCGTCGGAGCAGACCCTTCCCTGCGCCTCACGGAATTCCTTGGGGTAGACCCTGCGCGAGTTGCCGTCTGTTGTCGGCACCTTCGGGAAGTCCTTGGCCTTCAATCCGGTCTTTGCCTCGGCGCGTCCCTCGACGTACCGGTTGACGAGTCGTTGGATAATGAGGCTCAGATGTTTCAATTTCTCTTCGTCTTTCATGGAGTCGAGTGCCTCGTCGTTGGAGTCCCTGCGGAAGGCCTTTAACATTTCCCTGGCGTCACGTCCGAACCTCGGTAGATATTTCGGGGTGTCCTCTCCTTCGATGAAAAAAGTCCAGGGGTATTCGGAAAAGAGTTCGGCCATCCGGGAGTGCCAGGGCGTCTCCCGGATCAGGGCCCGCATCAACCCGGTCTTGAACAGGGGGTTGCGGTAGTTGTCGGCGATGTTCGTGTAATCCTCGACGAGGTAGGGCCGGTCGGCCACTCGGCCGAACGACAGGAGCTTGACGTTGTTGCCGACCTTGACCATGTGGTACGACTCGACGGCGCGAACCGCGGAGCCGAAGGCCCGCCCGCCCTTCTCCGCCGCGAGGGCCGGTTGCCCGACCCGACGATCCGCGCGATCGCCGCCTCCCCGGCCGGCGACCCGATGTTTCCTTCCCTTGATCGCCTCCGTCCCGTCGGAGGGCTTTTCCCGCCCCGGTGTTCCTCGGGCCATCCGGATGACCTCCAGGCAGGCTTGGTCCGGCAGGTCGATCTTCGCGGCCGGCGGGGTCCGGCCGGTTTTCTCGGCCTTGAGCTTTCCCAGGATCTCCGGGAACTGGACTCGGAATTCGATCAGGTCGGACACGTCGGGGATCGCCAGGACGTAGCCGACCCGCTCGACCTTCGCGTCCTTCTTGTTCACGACCTGCGGGACGAAGGTAATCACCGCCACCTGCCAGAAGTGGAGCAGAAGGTTGTGGTCGACCCGCCCCGTAAACGGGACCGCTTCGGCGTTGACGGCCTGGGCACCGAGCATCAACGCGCCGGAGATCGATGCCGTCGGGAACCTCGATAACGTCCGATTGCTTTCCAGGTCGATCAACTGAGCCCAGGCCGTCGCCCCTTCCCCGGTCGGTTTATTCTCGGCCCTGGCGGCAAACGGGGCGCGAGACCGGACGTTGTTCCCCCCCCGGAGGATCTCCCAGACCATCCGCCGCCAGAGTTCCAGCCATGGCTCGGCGTTTTCCTGGAGGTGCCTCGACAGGCAAGGGGCTTGCGGTACGACGACGTCATACGCAAAACCTTGGGTTCGTTTGGACTCGCCGGTCTTGGGATCCTTCCTCTCGACGAAAAACTCCCCTGGCTTGGGTTCGACCTTGCCGGGCCACTTGTTGGCGACGACGACCTCGGCGTATTTCGCCTCGTAGAGGTCGTCGAAGACCCCCTGCGTCGAATCCTTGGTGAAGACGACGGTCGCCGAGGTCCGGGTGATCGACTCAATGACCGGGATGGTGTTCTCGGGCCTCCGGTTGCCGTCGGGCCCCATCGAGTCGATCTGGAGGATCAGGCCCGCCAGGCCGGCCCGGTGCTGGGCCGTCGGCAGGTCGCGGAGGTCGAAGGTCTGCGTGACCCGTTCGATCGCGGGTTTTTTGCTCATATCTTCAAGTTTCCCGATCTCGGCCGTCGAAGCCGGTGAGCTTGTCGTAACGCGAGGTCTCGGCGACCCTCAGCCATCGCGGCAGTGGCGACGACTCGGTCGGGCGGTCCAACGCGAACCGTCGGGGGACCGGCACGATGAAACCGTCGATCGGCTTTCTCTCGCGGACTGCCGCGACGACCCGCGACACTTCCGATTCCAGGACGCACGGCACGGTGAATTCGTCGATATCCCGGAAGGTGTCTTCCTTGCCGTCGGCGTAGGGGCCGCTCTCGAGGAACGGGCAGTACCTCGTCGGCTCGATCGTCCCCGGGTCGATCTCGCGGTAAATCGACTCCAGTTCCGCTTGCGAGACATCCCGGCCATGGAGTTTGTCGACGAACCGGGCGGCGAGGGCGAGTTCCTCCTTCTCGTAGGGCTTTTCCTTGCCGGGCTCGGGCCTGAGGACGTAGACCCGGCCTATGGGATGATCCGGCCTCCTCATCCGTTTTGAGTCACGGTTGCACCGCCCCATTCGCTGGATGATCGAAGCGATCGGGGCCAGTTCAGTCACGAGGATTTGCGCATCGAGATCTAAAGACATTTCACAGACTTGCGTCGTAGCCCCCAGGAGAGACCGGGGACCGGCCCCGTCCTTGACGGCGTCCTGAAACGCCTTGATCAATTCCTGGTGCCGGTCCTTGCGGTCCTCGAGCTTGAACCGACTGTGGTAGCAGAAGGCCGTCCTCTCGTCGTGAAGGGCGTCCCCGTCGTCCCCGAACGACGCATAGACCGACTGGCAGTCGTCGACCCGATTGGAGACCCAGAGGATCCGCTTCCAGTCGGCCAGCGCGCCGGAGGCCAGCCTTCGGGCCTCGACGCGGTCGACCCACTTGACGCGGTAGCGAGGGTAATTCGAGTCGGTGACGCCGCCATCGGGGGGGGTCTCTTGCCCCGTGTGGGGCTTGAGCCCGTATTCAATCAGGGCGTTGCTCCGCTCGTCGGAAAGCGTCGCCGTCATGCAGAGGACTGGAACTTCGGGGAACTCCTTCAGGAACCGACAGAGTGTGTTGAACATGGACCGGTCGAAGCTGTGGACCTCGTCCACGACCAGGATCGATTCCGCCAGCAACGGCAGTAGGCAGAGCGGGCCGTAACCGTACTGCATGAACGGAAAGAACTGGTCGGCGGTGGCCGAGAAGACCCGCCGGGGCCAGTGCCGAATGGCGAAGAGCCGGGCGTTCGACTGGTACTTCTGGCCCTTGCGGGGGTCGTTGGAATCCTCGGGATTACTGAACATGTCCTGGAGTTCGTAATCCGAGGTGCCGGTGAGCAGCCCGGCTTCGTCCTCGGGGGCCCAGGAGACGTAGTCGCGAAACCCCTCGGTCGCGGTCGCCCGGGTGGGGTAGAGGAACAGGGCCCGGGAGAGTGGTTGATCCGTCGGCCTCGCGTCGATCTGGGCCTTGATCCAGTTCCAGGCCGCCAGAGTCTTCCCCGACCCGCAAGCCGCCGTGAGCAGAACCCGGGGGCCTTGGTCGGCGACCTCGCACTGGAACCGGGTGAATCCCCGGACCCCCCCGAATTCGTGGCCGGACTGATCGTCCCACTTCTTCTTCCGGCGGAGTTCGTCGATCCGTTTGGTGACGACGTTCTCCCAGACGTCTTCACCCGTGAGGGGCGTCGAGAAGCAGTCCTTGACCCAGGCCTCGATGGCTACCTCCGCGGTCTGACCGTCGTTGAGGTCGAACCGGACGACTGCCGACCCGACCGCGTCGGCGACGATCAATCCCGACCGGACGGCGGCCACGAACCCCCACCAAGGGCGGTCCTTGCGGTGTTCACGATGAGCTTCGTCGAGCGATCGACTCAGGGCCTCGCTCTTGGCCCGGATCGTCGTCTTGTCCCACCGCGTCGGGAAATCGATCGTCGAAGGGCACGGGGAACCAACTTCCGCCTGGAAGGCATGCCAGACCCACTCGAAATCGGGGTGGTCGGGGTAAAACCTCAGGGTTTCCCGCTTCCCCACCAGGGTCCCGAGGGCGTGCTTGTTGACGGAGGAACCTTTCGGGGCGACCTTGACGTGGTGCGAGAGTACCGCCGCGAGTATTACTGTCTCGTCGATCCCGGCGGCCGTCAACCAGGCTTTGGCGGTCGGCTCGAAGAGCACTTCGGCCAGAAGGAGGCCGCTGAGGTGCTCGTGGCGGACGACCTGTTCGCCGGTCCCGTTCACCGCGTCCTGGAACCCGTCGTTGGCCTTGCCCCAGTCGTGAGACACGGCAGCCGCTATGACGTGCCGGAGGAACCGATCGAACTCCTCCGCGACGAGGCCGAAGAACCGGAGCCAGGACCGGGCGAGTCGTGTCGGATTCCCTGGAGTACCAAAGAGTGCCGAGACCGCGGCCAGGACGCAGGCCGCGTGGCCGATTAACGTGATCTCGGCGCGGATCTCGCGACCTTGTCCGGGCCTTGCCTTGGCGAGAAGAGGGGCGGTCGTCATTCGGTCCTCCCCGCGGATTCTCCCGAGACCGCCGGCCGGGGCCGGTGGGAAAGGAAGGGAACGAAGACGCCGCAGCCCATCCGGCGACGCCCCCCCAGGCCCTCTTCCTGGAGGCGGATCGACTCCTCGGCGGTCAGGCCGACGACCCGGAGTGAGAATCCGACCAACCGACGGCCCTTGATCCGAAAGACCCGGCGCTGGGGGCCCCCGTCCTCGGCGTCGGCGGCGAGGACCGGTTCGGCGGCGATCCCGGCCTCCTCGAGGAATCGCCGGGCCGTGGCCCGGAAGGCCTCGATATCCTCCGCCCCTTTGATCGTGACGAGCCGGGAGGCCAGCCTCACCGACGGGATCAGAGGCTCGACCCGGGGGATACCGATCCTCATCGGAAATCCGTCGAGTTCGACCGTCGAGCCGGCCAGCCCGAGGTAGTGGACGACCTCTTCGGGGGGGAGCCTGAGTCTGAGCCTCGACCCCGGCACGAGGGTCAACACCCGGGGTTCCAGCCGGACCCCTCGGACCGGGTGGATTCCGACCCTGCCGGCTTCGTGGAGCCTCGGCACCCGTCGCGAGAGTGCCGCGTACAGCGGATAGCCGTAATCAAGGGGGATTCGACCCTCCCGTAACTCGAACGACAAATCGATCATCGTTGGTCCTTCCCAATCCGAGAGCCCGGATTCCGGGCCGAAGGGGGTATGTCAGGGAACGCGGGCCAGTAAAGTTCTGAGTTCTTGCACGCCTCTGTCGGAAAGCTTGTAGAAGTTCTGGACGGTCTTGCCGCTGCGTTGGGCGAGGTCGCTCATCGAGGGGGCGTCGCTTATCTTGAAACGGGCCTGGACGGCGTCGAGGTGGAGTCGTTTCAAATTCCCGAGGGCGGTCTCCAACTCTCGACGGGCTTCTCGGGACGCGAAGTCTTCGGGCGGTGTCGCGAATCGGGTCTGAGGAACGTTTTCGAGGTCTTCGACCGAGATTCGATGATTCCGGGAACGGGCGGGGCCTTCTTCGTTTCGATAACAGTTGCTGACCTTGCGACGGATGATCGTCCTGAGCATAGGGTCGTCCGGGTCGATCTCTTCGCCGTCCCGATACCTCCGCCTCAATCCCATCCAGACATCAGAAAGAGCCACGCCGTCTTGCAGCTTCCTCCGCCTCGACTCCTTCTCCATCAATTTGAAGACCCTCAGGACGAAGGGTGAGTCCGGCTCCCAACTGATCACGACTCTCTGTTTTCCCATCGGCCAGTCTCGCGAAGGTTTGATTCTGCCGTACGTTGCTAGACACACCTCACGAACGCCGCTACTATAAGTATCCCTGAGCCTGGTGGTTTTTCAACCTGTGGGTTTAAAATGCGAGGGAATGTCGGGATGATGGAGGTAGGGCCCGTTTCGGAACCCGCAGGACGGCGACGAAGATGCCCACGGGCTTTATGCAGCCCTCGGGCGTTGAGCAATTGCTTGACACTCCTCGAAACGGTCCCTGGACGAAGGCCCAGACGATGACGCCTTCGGGCGATCGCCCCCCCTTTACTCCTCCGGCCCGAGATACAGGCGAGCCGCCGCAGCCAGCTCGCGTGCGAGTTTTTCGCGGAGTTCCCGGGGTTCCAGTACCTCGCAAGAGGCACCCCAGCCCAGTGCGAATTTCTCCACCTCGCGGAGGTGGCCGACCGTTAGCCCGAGGACGATGGCACCATCGGACGTCTCACGGAGGGTCTGACTCACGTGCCAGGTCCGCTCCCGGACGTATTTGACCGCCTCGCCGGTAAACCGGAGTCGGACCCGGTGCGACTCTCCCTCAGTACCCCTGAGGACCGAGAGGGACGCGGCAAGGTACTCGTCGATCCGGAAGTCCAAGGGGGGCTCGAAGGTCGTCCCCGTCGGTGCGAAGGAACGGACCCGTGACGGCGCGAACATTCTCACCTCGCCGCGCCGATGGCAGTAGGCCACCAGATACCATTGGCCGTCGACCGACGCGAGATGATACGGGTCGACCTCCCGGTTCGTTTCTTCGTCGCTGGATGCCGAGTAGTAGCGGAGGACGAGCCTCGAGCGGACTCGAATCGCCGACTCGAATTCGCGAAACAGCACCGGATCGATACCCGTCGCAGTCGAGGACCGGAACGAAGACCCCTCGACGATCTGGGATAAATCGACCGTGACCAGTTCGGTCAACCCGGCCGTAATCTTGTCAAAAGCATTCGCCAGGTTCTGGGCGTATGGTGTGCCTTGGTAGAACCGGAACGCCCTCTCGGCCACGGTCAATGCGACCAACTCGCCTTCCGTGAGCCTCAAGAGTGGGATGCTGTAGTCCGGTTCGGTGTAGTAATAGCCGTTACGCCGTTGATCGAAGGCCAGCGGCGCACCGTATCGGTCCCGGAAGAACTCGATATCGCGCTGAACGGTCCGGTGGCCGACCTCAAGCGCCCGGGCGATCGTACGGGCGTTAGGGTATTCGCCGGCCCGGATGGCCCGGTCCAGTGCGGCGATGCGTTGGAGGGAAAAGCGGACGGCGGTCCTCATTTGAAGCATCCCTCCGGATCATCGAGCGGCCTCCCGAGTGTCATTGACTCAGTCTAGCGAGGGGGGAGCGCCAACTACGGGCGTACCCGTCCGACCTTTACGAAATTGCACCTCGCGCATGCGGGAAGGCCCTTGCGCGCCCAATTTGGGGTTCCGATAGTTCTACTGTATCCCGTGCTTCGTTTGGTATAATTGCTCTCGTGCCAATTGGTTTGGTCGAGGAGGCGGCGTTTGGCGGAGTCCGTCATGGAACATCGATACGAGACGCGGCTGGCGGAGATGCTCGAGGACGCTCAGGTTTCACCTCGAATTCTGGAGGGGGTGCTGGCGCGGTTGGAGGCATTCGTCCAGCCGTTCGCGGAGGCCCTGCGGGGCTCCGCTCCACGCCGTCACGCCCTCGAATATTTGACTGGTCTGATCTCGAAACTCGATAATAAGACTGGCGAGGGGATCGCCTACCCGCACGATCAAGAATGCCAAGGCATCCAGAAGTTTATCGGATACGCGTCCTGGGACTGTGGTCCCTTGCTTGCGACCCTGGCCGACCAGGTCGGCCAACGGTTGGGCGAGCCCGACGCGGTCCTTGTGTTCGATCCCTCGGGCTTCGCCAAGAAGGGGACGAAGTCCGTGGGGGTCGCGCGGCAGTGGTGCGGCCGGCTCGGGAAGGTCGAGAACTGTCAGGTGGGCGTTTTCATGGCCTACGTCTCGCGGAAGGAACACGCGCTTGTCAACATGCGTTTGTACCTGTCCGAGGAATGGGCCAGGGACAAACCGCACTACTATTTCTCGAACGCGGCGCCGGAGACGACGTTGAAGGAACTGGCTCGAGTCGCCAAGGCGTCGCACCGGGTGGAGGAGTGCTTCGAGCGAGCCAAGGGGGAGGCGGGCCTGGCCGATTATCAGGGTCGCAACTGGAAGGCCTGGCATCATCACCAAACCCTGGCGATACTGGCCGCGTGGTTCCTGACCGAGGAGACGCGGCGGGGGAAAAATCCAGACGCCCGCGCTGACGACTCCGCAACTTCGGCAGTTGATCGCGGGGCGGATCGAGTATCACTTGGACGTCAATCATCCGTCTTTTCTTTGTCGTCGCGGCACGCGTTGGTTGCAACGCAACGAACAGGCGAGGCTGTATGCGCATCGATCCCGTAATAGACTACCACGATTGAAGATGCATCTACGGATGTGAAGGATACAGTAGAACTACTCACGGGCCAACTTGGCCGGGGCGCCGCTGCGGGGCTTGTCCGTCAGGGCCGCCTTCAGTCCCTCACGGGCGAACCGAGTGCGGTGGCGTTCCACAGTCGAGCGGCTGGCACCTGTCGCGGCGGCGATCTGCTCGTCGGTCCGCCCCTCGTCAGCGAGCAGGAGGATCTGGAAGTGCCGACGACGTCGGCCGTTGAGCGCATCACGTTCCAAGCGATCGGTCAATTCCGCACACTGCTCGGGAGTCAAACGGACGAAGGCTGCCTTGCGCATGCTGTCTCTCCTTGGAGGAGAGAACAGTCTACAGCCAGCCCATGCAATCGTCACGACTTCCGGCGGCGACTACTAGATCATGAAATTGCCATGATGATTGGCTTGCCATCACCGTATCCATGTCCGAGTCGCCCTGCCGAAGAACCCGTGGAAATGAGCGCGTAAAAGGGACCCACCCCGGGGCGTTTTGAGCGCGTAAAAGGGACCCACCGTAACCGCCTCCGCTTAGGCTGGGTGTTTTCGCGACACATAGCCCCTCCCGGAGGTCAGGATGT
>JBFWRA010000038.1:0-10949 GCA_050249155.1 Isosphaeraceae bacterium
GATTCCGGGGTCTATCTTCGCGATCCGAAAGGCAAAAGCCAGGTGAATATGTGGTGCTGGCCGATCGGTTCCGGAGAGGTCTACGGATATCGGATGGACAAGAGCATGCCCGCGAAGGTCCGCGCCGGGGTGACCCCCCGGACCCAGGCGGACAAGCCGATCGGCCAATGGAACGCCTTTGAGATCACCCTCAAGGGAGATCGGTTGACCGTCGTTCTGAACGGCACGACTGTGATCGAGGACGCCGAGTTGCCCGGAATTCCCAAGACCGGCCCGATCATCCTCCAGCACCACGGCGGCTATCGCGACGGGAAGTACACCGGGCCTCCCAGCCTCGTGCAATTCCGCAATATTCGAATCAAGCCTTTGGACCCCTGATCCCAGGGTCTCGGTGGGTCGCACCCCATTCCCGACGCGCCTCGCGACGCGTATAACCAAAGGAGGCGAGCATCGCTCCGCGCGGCGGGAAGGGGGGAGACATGAGGACGATTCAACTCGGGCTGTCGATCGGAACGGCGTTTTTAGGCCTGTTCGCGACGCCCGACGCACGCGCGGAGGATCTGACCGCGGCGGAGCGAGGTAAGGCGGCGTTGACGCTCCACGGCTACCTCAAGCCCGCCTGGAGCGACGACGCGTATCGAAACGTCGGGAAGCTCTGGGGACCGGACGCCCCCGACCCCGACGCCGATCCCGTCGGCTACGCCGCCGCGTTTCGCGAGCGCTACGGATTGCACGAAGCGCCCTATCCCAATGACGGCTTGCCGATGGGACTCCGCAAGGGCGAGTTCCCCGACGGTACCCGGAAGGGGCTTCAGGTCGACTGCCTGCTCTGCCACGGAGGCTCCCTCGGCGGCAAGAGTTACATTGGGCTGGGCAACACGCGCCTCGATTTGACGACGCTCTTCAAGGAACTGACCCAGGCGGATGGCCGGCGATTTCCGCTGACACCTTACGTGATCAACTCGTCGCGTGGCACGGTCAACGCCGGGATGTTTTCGGCGGTGCTCCTGAGCGTTCGAAACACCGACCTGTCCCTCCGATCGTTTCCCATCCCGCTCGGGGCGCACATGCCCGAGATGGACACGCCGGCGTGGTGGAACCTCGCCCCGAAGGAAACGATGTATTACGACGGCCGCACCCCGGCGGCCTCGGTTCGCACGACGATGCAGTTTCTCCTGGGAGAAAAGTCCCTGGACGACCTGAAGGCGCTCGAGCCGACGTTCCGGGACCTCCAGGCGTTCATCGAGTCGATTCCGCCGCTGGCCTACCCGTTCCCGATCGACCAGGAGGCCGCCAGGCGTGGTCAGCGAGTGTTCGAGGAGAACTGCCGGAAGTGCCACGGAACCTATGGCGAGTCCCCCTCCTATCCCAACGTGATCGTCGACCTCAAGGTGATCGGCACCGACCCCGGGCGAGCGGTCGGCATGTCGAAGCGCATGGTAGCGCACTACAACGCGACCTGGCTGGGCGAGGAGCATCCGGGCGACCTTGAAATGAAAGGCTACCAGGCCCCGCCACTGCGCGGGATCTGGGCGACCGCCCCGTATCTCCATAACGGCTCGGTTCCGACGCTGGAGCATCTGCTCAATTCACCGAGTCGACCTTCGAAGTTCCTGCGACCACCGACGACCGGTTTCGAGTATTACGACCGCCAGCGCGTGGGGTGGACCTTCGAGCCGATCGAAGAACCATCGAGCCTCACTTCCGAGGAGAAACGCCGATTCTTCGACGCGGCGCGCTTTGGACTGGGCAACGGTGGACACCTTTTCGGTGATAAACTCAGCGAGCGCGACCGAGGCGACGTGATCGAATATCTGAAAACGCTTTAGCGCCGCGTGCTCACGATCGCCGACTTTCGTTCTCGGACCTCCAGGGAGTCTGGATCACTCGTCCTTCTCGGGGCCGTGCCGATCCACGTCGGGGTTCGTCGTTTTCTGGAGCCGCCTGGAAACCTCACCGGCCCGACGAAACGCTCGTAGAACGTTGCCGCCCAGAATCTTGTGGACGTCGGCCTCCGAGTAGCCTCGATTCAGCAATTCCTCGGTCAGCCTGGGGAAGCACGAGACGTCTTCGAGCCCTTCCGGAGACGAGGTGATCCCGTCGAAGTCCGAGCCGATTCCGACATAGTCGATTCCGGCCACCTTCACGATGTGGTCGATGTGGTCGACGACCATGGCGAGGGTTCCCCGGGGCCTGGGATTCGCTCTCATCCAGGCGTTCAGGGCTCGTGACGCCTCCCTCGGGTCGGAATGCTTCTCCCGGATTTCTCGCCTGGCCTCGTTGAGACGTCGGGCGTACTCAGGCACGATGAACCCGCTATAGAAGTTCACCATCACGACGCCGCCGTTGTCCGGGAGCCGTTTCAGGATCGCGTCGGGAACGTTTCTCACGTGAGGCGCGACGGCGAAGGCGCTCGAATGGCTGGCGATCACCGGGGCCTCCGACACGCGAAGGGCGTCGTCCATCGTGTCGGGGCTGACGTGCGAGATATCGACCAGCATTCCGAGTCGGTTCATCTCGCGGACGATCCGCTCGCCGCGAGGGGACAGGCCCCCGTGCCTGGGAGAATCGGTCGCCGCGTCGGCCCAGTCCAGAGTGACGTTGTGCGTCAGCGTCATGTAGCGCGCCCCCAGCCGGTGGAAGGCCCGAAGCTGGGCGAGGTCGTTCTCAATCGCGACGCCCCCTTCAATCCCGATCAACGAGGCGATCTTGCCCGCCTTGACGATTCGCTCGACGTCGTCGGCGTCGTACGCCATCGCGAACGTCTCGGGATAGCGCTCGACCATCCGGTGAACCAGATCGATCTGCTGGATGACGGTCCTGGCGGGGTCGGGGTAGTCACTGGGAATATAGACCGACCAGAACTGCGCCTTGACGCCCCCCTCGCGAAGCCTGGGGACGTCGGTCTGCCCCTTGGGCAGCCGTTGAGAGAGGTCGTGCGAAGCGAACGCCATGTCTCCCTCGGCGCGAAGGAGCCAGGGAAGGTCGTTGTGTCCGTCGAAAAGGAGACCCGCGTCGTGGACTCTCCGAGCGCGCTCGGAGACGGCCGGGCGAGGTTCCTCCGCCGAGACGACGGGAAGAAACGTCAACACGAAGAATGGGAACAGTCTTCCAAAGCGGAGAACGGTCATGCGGTGGCCTCGTGTCGTGTTGCGTGGTTCCTCGGGAGGCGAAGTCAGCCGTGTCCCCGAAACTCGCGAACGATCGCGACGTACCGAGCGGCGAGGTCCTGGAGCCGATTGAAATCTCCAGAGGCGACCGCCTTGGGCTCCACGAGCGAGCCGCCGACACCCAGACAGCAGGCTCCCGCTTTCAGGAACGACTCGGCGGTGTTGAGGTCGACTCCGCCGGTGGGCATCATCTTGATCTGGGGCAGGGGTCCGCGCAGGGCCTTGAGGTACGCCGGGCCGCCGAGATCCGCTGGGAAGATCTTGACCACGTCGGCCCCGGCCTCCCAGGCGCTGACGACCTCCGTCGGCGTGAGCGCGCCTGGCATCACGGGAACGTCGTAGCGCCTGCAAAGCCGGATGACGTCGAGGTTCACGGAGGGAGAGACGACGTACTCCGCGCCCGCGAGGATCGCCGCGCGGGCCGTCTCGGGGTCGAGGACCGTGCCCGCCCCGAGCGCCAGGCGGTCGCCGACCTCCTTGCGAACGGTCCGAATGACTTCCAGGGCGTCGGGGACGGTGAAGGTGATCTCGGCGGCGGTGACGCCGCCGTCGGCCAGCGCCTGAACCACCTTCGCCAGCAGCGCCCCGGATTCGGCCCGGACCACCGCCACGATGCCGCCGTCGAGGATGCGCTTCAGGGTCGTTTCACGGCTCATCGGGGTGTGTCCTTCAGGGGGCGGAGGGTTCGACTGGTCCGCGGTGGAGAGTCTCTCGGCGACGATCGCCACCAGCGTAGCGACTCCCTCCGGGCCGCGGAAGTCGTCGACGGGGATCGACGGCCTATCCCTGGTGGGACGTCGCCGGTGGGTCTCCCGGGGGAGTGGCTGGATGATGGACGGACGCGAGATGTCCCACCGCCAGCTCCTGGTTCACCGCGACGACCTTGTCCCCGAATTTGCGCCAGTCGGGACCGGCCTCGGCCAGAGCGTCGGCGACGGACTGGATTTCGACCACGGTGTTGTGGGGCACGTAACGTCCCGGGGCGAGGGTGACGCCCATGACGACCGCCCCCATCCCGATGACGCAGCCCTCGCCAATCACCGAGTCGTGAACGATCGATTTAAAGCCGAGAAAGCAGTGGTCGCCAACGTAGCAGGGGCCGTGCAGAAGCGCGCCGTGGGTCAGACTCACCCCCGTGCCAACGTAAATCGCGTACGGGCGGCCCTCGACCAGCACGACCTTACCCTTCAAGGCGTGCAGGATCACGCCGTCCTGGAGGTTCGTTTTCGCCCCGATATGGAAGGGTGATCCCTCGTCGGCTCGGACCGAGACGTTCGGACCGATGTAGACCTCCTCGCCGACGTCGACCTCGCCGATGAGGGTGCACCGGGGATCGACGAACGCGGAAGGATGGATGACGGGCCGGCCTCCCCGAGGATTCCAGGAGGTGAGTGGACCTGGGCGCTCCGAGTCGAGACCGGAGAGCGCCAGGGGAGTGATCGGCGTGGCCTCGATCGACCGCTCACCCGCGTGCGCGGCGTGGCTCCACGCCTCGTTCAGGTTGGGAATCACCGCTCGAACCGCGGGCACGTTCGTCGGTCCAAGGGACTCGATCCCCTCCAACGCCCTGGTGAGTCCCTGACAACGGCCCGAGGCTCGGCAGGACGCGCAGAGTCGATCCTCGGTCAATTCGGCGGTGGCGTGCAGCATCGCGTCCCGCAGGTCAGGATAAATCGGGCAATTCCGCAGCCCCGAGAGTTCCCCTTCGACCGCGAGATGACCCAGCCGCCTTGACACCGACGCCGAGGGCCGGGCGAGCACCACGGCGACCCCTCGGGCCTGGAGCGACAGGACGGCCTCGTCCAGCAGCTCCGCGCCGGTCAGGTCGAGGAACGGGACCGCGGAGAGATCGACCACCAGGCAGGATTGCCGATGGATGACGCGCTCCACCACGTTTCTCAGGTGAAATCCCGACCCGAAAAAGAGCGGGCCTTCAATCTCTAGGACGAGCACGCTCGGGCAATGGACGCCCGCCTCGCCGTCTGGCCGATCGTCCGAACCGTTCAGGGGCACTGGACGGACCTGAAGCTGGGACGTCTCGTAGACGACGTAGAAGAAGGCCGCGACCATGCCGACGGGAACCCCCACGATGAGGTCGGTCGCCAGGATCGCCCCGGTGGTCCCGAGAAACACCGCCGCCTCCGCGCGATTCCCACGCCAGAGCACCCGAAGCAGGTGGACCTCGACCATCCGCAACGCCACCGCCATCAGAACTCCGGCCAGCGCCGCCCTGGGGATCTGGGCGACCCAGGGGGCGAACACGAACATCATCGCCAGCAGGAACCCGGCGTGGATGATCGAGGAAAGCCTGCTGCGGGCCCCCGATTGAATGTTCGTCGCCGAACGGGCGATCACCCCCGTGACGGGGATTCCGCCGAACAGCGCCGAGGCCAGGTTGCCGAGCCCCTGGCCGACGAGTTCCTGGTCGTTGTCGACCCGGGTCTCCTTGGCCATCGAGTCGACGACCGAGGCGGAGAGCAGCGACTCGATCGACGCGAGCACGAAGATCGCCAGGGCGGACATCACCAGCTCGTTCCACTCGTAGAAGGGGATTCTCGGAAGCTCGGGCGTGGGAAACCCACTGGGTAGGGGCCCTAGCAGAACGACCTCCCGCCAGTTCATCAGAATCGGGAGGAGAGTCGCCGCGACCACCGCGATCAGAGGAGTGGGAAGCCGTCGCGAGATCCTGGGGAACAGGAACATGGAACCCGCCGCGGTGAGACCGACCGCCAGCGACGTCGGCTCGGCG
The DNA here is from genome assembly GCA_050249155.1 of Isosphaeraceae bacterium. Taxonomy (GTDB): domain Bacteria; phylum Planctomycetota; class Planctomycetia; order Isosphaerales; family Isosphaeraceae; genus JBFWRA01. Next base: position 5,920 of record JBFWRA010000038.1, read on the forward strand.
ACCGCCAACTGACGAAGGGTTTGCCAGAGAATTGAAAGCGCTCCCCCTTCCTCGTCGTGTCGGATTTCCAGTCGCAGGATCACCGGAAGCTGCGTGAACAGAATCGTCAGGCCGATCCCCGAGAGGAACCCGGCGATCACCGGCCTGGGCATGAACTGCATGAATCGGCCCAGCCGGAAGAACCCCGACAGGATCTGGAGCAGCCCCGCCATCATCGTCGCCACGATCAATCCGCTGGAGCCATACTTGGTCATGATCTCATAGACCAAAAACGTCATCGCCGCCGCGGGGCCGGAGACCTGGAGCCGGCAGCCGCCAAACAGGGCCACGACCACGCCACCCACCACGGCCGTGACCAGTCCGACCTCGGGTTTCACCCCCGAGGCCGTCGCGATCGCCAGCGACAGCGGCAGCGCGACCAACGCCACCGCCGCCCCCGACGCCACGTCGGAAAGCAGGGTCGAGGGACGGACCATCGTCCGCCACTCGCCCAGCAAGTAGTTCCACTGCGTTCTCAGGTCCAACACGCTCAGGCTGACTCGCCCGTCCTTCTCGATCGAGGCGGACTCTCTGGAAGACATGCTCATTGTTTGACCCTGAAGATCGACGTGATTGTGAGGAAGTCGCCGCGCGTCGCCAGGTCACGATCGACGTTCAAGGTCAACAGATCTGAGATTGGAGCCAGTGCCGAAGTATCCGCCCCGAGGGACGGATGACCGACCTGGGGAACTGAGGACGGATTCCCGCCTGGTCGGGGCTTCGATCGAGTTCGCCGGCCTGGTCATCGGATGTGGGGACATGATCGGCCCTGGTCTTCGCCTGGGTCCGGATCAGTTCGTCGGAGGCTTCGTCTTGCTCGGAAGTCGGTTCCCCAGGCTCGCTCTCACCGCGGATTCCTTCCAGGGCGCGCCCCGTCGCGACCTCCGCGGGGAATTCCACGAGCGGAAACGGCGTCAAGACCGTGAGGATCCATGCGATGCCAGTGAAGGCCGCGTGTCGCGTGTGAAGGCGGTTCCAAACGGCCGGCCGGGACCTCATCGCAGCGACCTCTCCGGGGAGGATCGACACGGGATCGATGACTGTCCACAACTTAACGGTGCGGTGGGGTCGAGGCCAGCCCTCGCTTATTGAAGACGATGGTTAGAGGAGGGAATCTCTGGTCGTCGGCAAGAAACGCTCCAGAAGGGCGAGGAGTTCGAGCGCGTTGGGGATTTCCTTGTACTTCAAGACCGGCCCCGAGAGCGCCTCGATCGCCTCCTCGTCAACCTTCAACCGATCCGAGAGGGCCAGGACGTAACGTCCCTGGCGATGACCGCCGAGGAGTTTCAGGAGGCGTTCGACGCTCGATCGCTTCCAGAAACCGAGGATCTCGACGAAGACGTCGATTCCCGTCGCGCGATGGACGAACCGAAGATCGGGCACCCAGACTCCTTCGCGCCCGAGTTCGATCAGGTCGGTCGCCTCGGTGACCGACCAGCCGGGCGCGACCTGGCGAAAGCGTTCCACGAAGGCTGAGACCTCGGGAGGCGTGTAGGTTCCGGTATCGGCCTGGTGGGAGATCAGGCCGTCCTTCGATTCAAGGTGAAGGGTTCGGGGTTCGCGCTTCGGGCCCCAGCGCAGCTCGGCGTCGAGCCGAAAGTCCTCGCAATGCAGGAGCGTGGGAAGGAACAGGGCCATCTGAAGCCCATACTTGTTCGTGGCGCTGAACAGGCTGAGGGGGCCGTCGAGATGGAAGACGTAACCCTCGGTCATGTCCCCTTCGACCCGGTACAGCAGCCTGTGAAACTTGAGCTGACGGAAGAGCTGCCGGTAACGCGACGGTTTCTCGCGCCTGACCTCGACGCGTACCAGGACCGAACGGAGCAGAACCGCCTGGGCCAGAGCCACGTTGTAGCGGTCGATCAGGCGCTGGGCGGTGAGGTCGTCGAACCGGAGCAGCCGCGCCTCGTCCTTGAGGTCCGCGAACAGTCCGGCGGCGATCGCCTCCGGATCGAGGTGCAACTCCGCGGCGACCTCTCGGAGCACCTCGTCGCGTCGAAAGGGCCTGCGCCGACCCTCCTCGCGGAGGGTTTTCCTGTGCTTGGCGGCGGCGGAGAAGACCTTCTCCCGGAGGGTTTCCGGCGGGACCTCGGAAACGACCTCGAACTCGCCGCGGTCTTCCAGGACCTTGGCCAGGCCGCGATGCGCGAGCGTGGCCAGCCCTTCCCCGACAAGTTCGTCGATCTCCGCCTCGATCTCCCCGCGGGTCATCCCCACACCGTCACGGAAGATAAGCAAGAGACTCTCGGCGACCTCCAGCCACTGAGCGCTCTCTCGGTTGAGATAGCGCGGGATGATCCGCTGTTTCGAGGTCGCCACGCGGACGAGGTTTCCAGTCAACATGTGAGGGACCGTTCCGCCGATTCCGTTCGAGGGGCCTCAGCGATCGACCGCTCCGCCAGACCGGGTCGGCCTCGGCGGTGCGACGGAGTTCTTGAGAGGTCAGGTCGTTCCAGTTCGATTCGCGTCACGTTTTCTTAGGCCACCAACGACGGCTCTTGCTCGTTTTCTCCGCATCGGCGAGTCGTCTTCGGATCAGTTTCAGATTGGCGTCGTAACGGCTGGAACGATCGCGGCCGGGAGGACTGGATTCGTCCCCCATCGCGTGGTCTGAGGAAGGCGGCGGTCCGTCGCCTTCGGGCTGTTTGTTCGGCTCAGCCATCGTCGGTATCCCTGTGGGGAGAGGCGAGGTGATCATTCAATTGCCGTCGTACGCGCTGTGCTGTCGGCGACGGTTGGAAGTGAACTCTTCAACGGTCCCGCGGGTGACCACCTCGTAGAGGATCGCTTCTTTTTCTCCGGACTTTCTTAAGATACGTCCGAGACGCTGAACGTGCTCTCGAACCGAGGCGGACCCGGAGAGGATCACCGCGACGTTGGCCTCGGGGACGTTCACACCCTCGTTCAGGACCCGGGAAGTCGCGACGACGGGATACTCCCCGGAATTGAACTTCATAAGCACGTCGCGGCGTTCCTTGGTCTTGGTCTGGTGGGTGATCACGGGAACGAGGAATTGTCGTGCGATGTGATAAACAGTGGCGTTATCGTGCGTGAAAATCAAGATTCGATCGCTAATGTGTCGTTCGAGCAACCGTGAGAGGAGTTCGATCTTCGCGGGAGCGGCCAGGGCCAGGGCGCGTTGCTCGCGGTAGGCGAGGTAGGCTTGCCTGCCTTCCGCGGAGCGGTGGGCCACGAACAGGAACTGCCCCCAGGCATTGGGCTTGCGCATGTCGATGCCCGATTGCTGGAGGAACGATCGATAGACTTCCCTGGTGGTTTCGTAGCGATGGCGCTCGGCCTCGGTGAGGTTGACGTACAACGTCTCGACGCGATAGTCCGCGAGGAATTGGCCCCGGAGTTGTTGAATCTCCTTCCGGAAAACGATGGGACCGATGAGGGCGTCGAGGTGTTCGTGGGCGTTGTCGGCACGTTCGGGGGTCGCGGTCAGACCGAGTCGAAACGGTGCCAACGCGCAGACCGCGGACTGGCCGAAGGTCGGGCCTGGCAGGTGGTGACACTCGTCGAAAACGAGGAGTCCGAACTTGTTGCCAAGTCGGGGCATGTGCAGGTGTGCCGAGTCATAAGTCGTGACTGAGATGGGCTTCACGTCGTGATAGCCGCCGCCGATGAGGCCGACGTCGGTGGCGAACGTCAGGGTCAGTTCGTCGTACCACTGGTTCATCAGGTCGATTGTGGGCGTCACGATCAGGGTGGGACGCTTCGCCAGCGCGATCGCCAGGTTGGCCAGGTGGGTCTTGCCCGTGCCGGTTGGCAGAACGACGACTCCGCGCTTCCCGGCGGAGTCCCAGGCCTTCAACCCTTCCACCTGATGCGGGAACGCCTCTTTGTTGACGCGGATCGACCAGGCGGTCTGTTTGTAATCGCGAGCGGCGTCGGCGTAGTCCAGGTCGCCGGCCTGTTTGAGTTCCAGGAGGCGCTGGACGATCGCTCGATACCAGATCGCCTCGGCCCGATAGAGTCCCGCCCTGGGGTCGAACGTGAGGCCGGGAAGGCCGAGGTCGTCACCTCGCTCAAGACCTTCGACGAGGAGGGTGCCCTCCTCGAAGACCAGTCGGAGGGCGAGCCCAGGTCGCGCGGGGGGAGGCGTCGGGCTCACGGGCATCGTGTGGCACTCCCCTGTTCGCCTGGATTTGGACCTTGCGCCAAGGCTTTCCTAATCTTACCCGACGACTGTGTGCCGAACCAGTCGTCGCTCGCAATCAGGACCCGCGGTTGCGAAAGGCATGATGGACGTCCCGAAAAACGAACAATTGCTGGAATTCCGCTGGGGAGAGTTCGCGCCAACGCCCCGGGGGAAGATCACCAAGGTGGACCGGGCCAATCGCGACCCGGACGAGCCTGAGCGTCGGAAAGCCGACGGCCGCGGTCATCCGACGGAGCTGGCGATTGCGTCCCTCGCGCAGGACGACGCGAAGCCAGGCCGTGGGGACGTTCTTGCGGAACCGGATCGGCACGGAACGCTCGGGAAGGTCGGGGGGTTCGGAGAGTCGCTCGACCTCGGCGGGCCGCGTGGGGCCGTCCTTCAAGACGAGCCCCTCGCGAAGCGCGCGAAGCGCCTTCTCGTCGGGCACCCGTTCGACCTGGACCAGGTAGGTCTTGGGATGTTCGAATCGAGGGTCGGTGAGCCGCTGGGCGAGAGGCCCGTCGTCGGTGAGCAGAAGCAGCCCCTCGCTATCCCGATCGAGCCTCCCGGCCGGGTAGACGCCGGGAACCTCGACGAAGTCCTTGAGCGTGGAACGCCCCTCGACGTCCGTGAACTGGGTCAGCACGTCGAAGGGCTTGTGGAAAGCGAGCGTGCGTGAGACGCCCTTGATCGTGTTTTTTCGAACGCGATGATCACGCATCAGTTGAATCGGCTGGGGCGTCGGATCGTCTCCCTCTCCCGAGACTCCACGTCAACCGTGGCCGTAACCCCGGTCGAACGCGTCCAGGTCGCGCATGTAGGCGCTGTAGGTCGTCCGAAACGTGTC
>JBFWRA010000039.1:0-10656 GCA_050249155.1 Isosphaeraceae bacterium
CTCGTGATCCAACAGTCGCCACGACGCCGTTGACGACCGTCCCGCGTGATCGGTCGTCAACGGCGCGTCTGTTCACGCTCGCGTCATGCTCAACCGCTCGATGGATGCTCAACCGGTGTTCCCGGGATGGTCTTCGCGTGATCCCGAACCCCCACTCACGATTTCACGTTGAGGAAAGCTCATACATGGATTTTTCCTTTGTCCCCGCGATACTTCGATCCGTTAAGGGTCAAGGCCTCGCCACGGTTCCTCGCCTGACTTATTCCGCGGGCGTTTACCACGTGGTCCCGTCGCCGTCGACGGCCGCCACCTCCCGAACTCCCCAGCCGATCTCGGGCCGAAGAGCCAGCGTCCGCTCGTCCTGGGCCACGCCGACGAAGCCGCCGAGGAATTCCATGTCGAAGCTCCTGTCGAGGTAATTCCACCGGAATGGGGCCACCGAGAGTCCGCCAGGCAGGCTGTCGATTGTCGGGCCGAGGCGGTCTGAACTGAAACCGAAATCCTCGCCCCGTTGATCACCGCGACGAGAAGACACGTTCAAAAGTCGCTCCAGAAGCTGAGCGGAGCCCTTGGAGAGCCACATCGACGGAAAGGTCGCGGGCCCTGGCTCGGAGCCCTTCAGGTAGGGGAGGAACGCCGTGATCCAGCCCGTCACATACGGGCCGCCACTCTCGTCGTGGAGCTTGTGGAGCGACTGCCAGAACGGTCGGTCCACGTCCCCCCGCGAGGCCCGCTCGAACTGGCGTAGGATCGGTCGCAACGCCTCGACCCACCGGTCTAGTTCGAACTCGGCGAACGCCTCGACTCGATCCGCGAGGGCCCGCCAATCCCCCGGCGTACCTTCCAGGCGAATCTCCGGGATGCCGCAGCGGGTCTTCATGCGGAACTTGAAGTACGACCGCATCGTCTCGAGCAGGACGATCTCGGCGGCGGCGCGCTCCGCCGCGCCCGTGGTCGAGAAATCCGGCAGGAAGAGGTCGAGATTCGGGCCGACGTGCTCCCGGATCGCCCCGGAGAACTTGGTGAAGACCTCGGGCCAGGGGTTCTCGGGTGAGCCCTTCACGAAATCATCCCGGCGGACGACGATCGGAATCTTCCCCTCGTGGCGGACCAGGAGGGGCCGCAGCCGCTCGGCGTGGACGTTGACGTGGTTCGACACGCCCTGGCAGATGGTCAACCAGATCACGTCGGGCGTCAGGCAAAGGGGTCGATGGTCCATGAACGCCCGGTGGGCCGCGGCGATGAGTGGGTGGTATCGGTCCCCGGCGACCAGCCGGCCGTGATAGCGCGCGCAGGCTTCCAGGCGCGGGGCCGATTCGGCTTTCGGCGGAACGTCGGTTCGATACTTCGGGTCGCGTTTGATGAGGTACCATTCCCGGTCGGAGATCGGGGGGGTGAGCAGGGCCTCGATCGCCTCCTTGTAAGGGACTTCGGGCAGGAGCGCGGTGGCCCGCTCCACGTTGGAAACCTCGAACGTGGTCGCCACGGTGTCGTTCATCATCCTCTCCCCGTCGTTGCCAGGTTGGCGCGATCACCGATCGAGGCGACGCCATCGCGGAGACGCGGGCGGTGATCAAGGAACGGGCTGGGAACGACTTCCCGGTTTCTCGATGGATCAGGGTGCCACGGCGATCGGTCCTTCGAACCCGTGGGGTTCCGCCGAGGCCACCGGCACGGGTTCGGAGGACCGAACCCCGTGGCACCCTCGGCTCGCTTCACAAATCGGGAAGTGATTCTCGGCTTCTTCTCAGGTCACAGGATATCCTCAACAGGATACCAGGAGACAAACGCCTCCTCATCCCTATTGACGGCGACGCGCGGGGCGACTTGCGCCCGATCCTCGAAGCGGCGGCTTCGCGATCCTTCCGGTGAGATGCGACAGGCGCTCTCAGGCGATCAACTCGGGGTCGCGGACCTCTTCCTCGAGCGTCCTGGCGGCGGCGGAGAGGGCGCGCACCTGCTGGATCCGGGTCAGATAGACGCCGACTCCAATCAGGCCGCCGCAGTACATCAACACCCGGAACGCCATCATCGCCACCGCGCCGCCGGGGTGGTTCACCAGCCGGAAGAGTTCGGAGCTGACCTGCTCGGTCAGTCCCAAAGCGCCGAACGGAATCGGCACGGCCGTCGTGAACAGGGTCAGCGGGACCATCAACAGGTGCGCGCCGAACGAGGGGATCGGCGTCGGGAAGATCGCCTTGCTCGCCAGGTAGAACGCGACCACGTTGAGGACGTGGATCAACGTCGAGAGTCCGAGCATCCCCGCGACCAGCCCGAGCCGTTTTCGATACGTTTCGGACATGACCCTCAATTCCACGAGGATCGTCGCGAGCTTGCCAGGCCCCTCCAGCAGCGAGGGGAAGCTCCGGGTCAGCCTCTGGCTGAAGATCATCGTCAGGACGAGCAGGCCGCCGGCGACGGCCACCCAGGCCAGAATGATCAGGATTCGGACCTGTTGACCGGCCCTTGGCCAGGCCGCCACGCCCGCCGCCGCCGCGAGCACGAACAGGCCGAGCAGGCCGAGGATGCGGTCGATCACCATCGACGCGATCGCCTGCGTTCGGCGGATGTCCATTCGGACGAGGTAGGCCGCCTTGATGAAATCTCCCCCGACCGCGCCCGGGATCACCAGGTTGAACACGTTGCCGATGAATCCCAGCAAGACCGCGTCCCGAAGCGTGAACCGGTCCTCGATGACCCGGACCAGGGCGTACCATCGCACGAAGGTCAGGAGCACCGGCACGAGGTAAAGCGCGACCGTCATGGCGAAGAGACGGGTGTCGATCCCGTGCCGGAAGACGTCGCGGATCTGTTCGCGATTGTTATGGATCGCCAGGCCGAGCAGGCCGAACGCCAGGGCGATCAACGCGAGGTTGACCACCAGGCTCCGCGAGGGACGGGACTTGGGCTGGGACGTCGACATCGGGGCGCGATCCTCGGAACGGTGAAGCGGCCGACTCGTGACGGGGCCAACTGAAGCTATAGTACGCCCTTGGTCGAGGGAACCCCCTGGCTTCGAGGGTCGCGCTCGGTGGCGTCGCGCAGCGCCCTGGCCAGTCCTTTGAAGACCGCCTCGCTGACGTGGTGGGCGTTCCTGCCGTGGTGGAGCAGGGCGTGGAGGTTGAGCCGGCCCTGGACCGTGAACCCCTGCCAGAAGTCGGCGACCAACTCGCTATCGAAGTCGCCGATCTTGGCGGCCGGCATGGGGACGTTCCAGACCCAGTAGGGCCTGCCGCCCAGGTCCACCGCGCAGGTGACCAGCGTCTCGTCCATCGGCAGGATCGCGTGCCCGTAGCGCCTGATGCCGGAGCGGTCGCCCAGGGCTTGGTCAAACGCCTGGCCTAGACACAGCCCCACGTCCTCGGTGGTGTGGTGGCCGTCCACGTGCAGGTCCCCCTGGCAGGAGACGGTCAGATCCATCGACGCGTGCCTGGCGAAGAGTTCGAGCATGTGGTCGAGGAAGCCGATCCCCGTGGCGATCTCGCTCAGGCCGGTGCCGTCGAGATTCAGGCGGAGGGTGATCTCGGTCTCGCGGGTCTTACGGGAGATCTCGGCGGTTCGCGCGGGTTTCGACGTGGCGTCACTCAACGGGAACGTCCTGATAAAAACACAAGTTCAGATGAGTTTTCCCAGCTCTTCCAGCAGCCTGTCGACCTCGGCGTCGGTGCCGACGGTGATCCTCAGTCCGGGTGGAAGGCCCGGATATCGCATCAGCCTCACGAGGATCTGGCGATCCTTGAGCGCCTGGTGGATCGCCGGGGCGTCGGGGCGTCCCTCGCACCAGACGAAGTTCGCCTGGCTTTCCGGGCAGGAGAAGCCGAGTGACCGGAGGGCGTCGGTGAGCCGGCGACGGGTCGCGCGCACCCGGTCGCGGTTGGCTCGAAAGTGGGCCTGGTCCTCCAGGGCGGCCGCGCCTCCGGCGAGGCTCAGCGTGTCGCAGTTGTAGGAATCCTTGACCTTCACCAGGCCGGCGATCACCTCGGGACGCGCCACGGCGTAGCCCAGTCGGAGCCCCGCGAGGCTGTAGCCCTTGCTGAAGCTCCGGGTGACGATCACGTGGGGGAACTCGGCGATCAGGCCCAGGCAGTGGGTCTCGGCGAAGTCGGCGTACGCCTCGTCGACGACCAGCGGGCACGCGCAGCGTTTCGCCAACGCGCCAACCTGTTCCGGCGAGAGGCGGGTTCCCGAGGGGCTGTTCGGGTTGGCCAGGAACGCCAGCCTGGCTTCCGGGTGGGTGAACGCCGAGGGATCGATCGACCAGTCTGGCCCGAAGGGGAACTCGATCAGCCTGGCGTCCTGAATCTCGGCGAGGGTCCGATAGAGGATGTAGCTCGGCGTGGGCGAGAGAACGACGCCCCCGGGGCCGACGAACGCCCGGGTCAGGATCGTGAGGACGTCGTCCGAGCCGTTGCCCGGCATGATCATGTCCGCGGTCACGCCGTGCAGGCGCGCGGCGGTCTCTCGAAAGGCGGTTCCCAGCGGGTCGGGGTAGCGTCGAAGGTTTTCCCCGGCCGCCTTCCGGATGGCGTCGAGCGCGCGTGGAGAGGGAGGGTAGGGATTCTCGTTGGTGTTGAGCTTGATGGTGGAGAGTTCGCGGGGTTGCTCTCCCGGGGTGTATCCCGACATCCGCTCGACGTGTGGGAGGAATTCGACGCTCATCCGTCAGGTCCTCGCGAGCCGAGGTCGGGGGCCAGCGCGGCGAGCCTGGCGAGGGGGTCCTCGTCGATTCGATACACGGTCCATTCGTCCATCGGAACGGCCCCCGCCGCTCGGTAGAATCCGATCGCCGGGGCGTTCCAGTTCAGGACCGACCATTCGAGCCTGCCGCACCCGCGATCGACGGTGAGCTTCGCGACGGTCGCGATCAGGGCGCGGCCGATCCCTCGTCCCCGGTGGCTGGGCTTGACGAAGAGGTCTTCCAGGTAGATCCCGGGCTGACCTCGAAAGGTCGAGAACGTGGGAAAGAAGAGGGCGAACCCCACGGCGAGGCCCTGGTCCTCGGCGATCAGGGCCTCCGCGACGGGCCTGGGGCCGAAGAGGTGCCTGCGAAAGTCGTCGGGCGTTCCCCTGGCGAGGTCTTCCAGCTTCTCGTAGACGGCGAGTTCCCGGACGAGGTCCACCAGGGCGCGTTCGTCGCCGGCGACGCAGGGGCGAATCGTGGCGGGAGTGGGCGTGGTCACGTCGCGGCCTCGGGTTCGGGTGGGGCGAGGTCTTCCAGACGGACGTCCACGCTGTAACGGTGGGCGGTCAGCCCTTCCTTGTCGGCGAGCATCCGAACGTCGGGGGCGAGGGCTTCGAGTCCGTCGCGGTCCACGTGAATCATGCTGGTGCGTTTCAGGAAATCGTTGGAGGAGAGGCCCGACGCCCAGCGCGCCGTGCCCCCGGTGGGCAGGACGTGCGACGGGCCCGCCGCGTAGTCTCCCACCGCGACGGGGGTCTCGTGACCGAGGAAGATCGCCCCGGCGTCGGTCAGGCGCTCGGCGAGCCGTTCGGGGTCGATCGTGGAAATATGGAGGTGTTCCGGGGCGATCAGGTTCGAGAGGCGAACCGCCTCGTCCTCGTCCTTGACCAGGATCAAGGCCCCGAAGCGTTCGAGACTCTCGCGGGCGAGGTCGCCGCGACTGAGCATGGAGAGCTGGTGGTTGAGCGCCTCGACCACCGGCTCGATCAGGTCGGGCTCCCAGGTGATGAGCACGCTGGCCCCTGGGGAATGCTCCGCCTGGCTGATCAGGTCCGACGCGACGTAGCGGGGGTCGGCGGACCAGTCGGCGAGCAGGACGACCTCGCTCGGCCCCGCGATGCTGTCGATATCGACCTCGCCGTAGACCTGGCGCTTGGCCAGCGCGACGAACAGGTTGCCAGGTCCGACGATCTTGTCGACCCGCTCGATGCCTTCGACTCCGTACGCCAGGGCCGCCACGGCCTGAGCGCCTCCGACTCGATAGACTTCCTTTACCCCCAGCGCGTGGCAGGCGGCGAGAAGGTCCGCGTTGTAGCCGCCGAAAGGGGTCGGCGGAACGACCACCGCGATCTCGGGAACGCCCGCGGCCTGGGCGGGCACGACCGTCATCAGCAGCGAGGAGGGATACGCGGCCGCTCCGCCTGGGATACAGACGCCGATCCGGCGAAGCGGGCGGTATCGGAGCCTCAGCACGCAACCCCGGCCGCGGCGAAACGTCGCGTCCCGGTGGAGAATCCCCGATTGAAACGAATAAATATTCTCGCGAACTTTGCGGATCGTCTTGAGGTACGCCGGGTCGGCCTGCCGGAACGCCTGGCGGAGTTCGTCCGGGTCGACGCGGACGGAGGCGGGGTCGAGCGTCACGCCGTCGAGTTTGGCGGTGAATTCGAGGAGGGCGGCGAGCCCTCGCGCCTGGACCTCCGCGCAGATCCGCTGGACGACGCGCTGGGGCGAGAGGGGCTCGCCGAAGGCCGCGATGGTCCTCGCCCTGCCCTGGGGGCTGACCACGTCCCCCTTGGGGCTCAGTTGCTCGCGAAGCTCACGGATCGCCCGCTCGGCGTCGTCGCTGGAGCAATCGATCCGGGGGATGTTCAACGTCGTCTTCATGGTCCTCCGGAACTCCCCCGGGGCGGAATGATCCCTCGGGAAGGCCCTGGTCGCGGAGACGGCTCGAAGGCGCGCCGATGGCTCCGAGACGGGGGCGGGGCCGCTAGCGCGGGGGCCACTGGCCGATGGTCTTGCCCTCGCCGTCGAGCGAAAGCACGCGAGGCTGATCCGACGGGTCCAGGGTCAGTTCCATCCGCGGCCGACCTCGGGAATCAGAGAGGGACAGGCTGGGTGAACCGTCCGTCTTCATGCCGACCCCGACCCGGGTTTGTCCCAATCGGTCGCCCACGATGAGCGCGGGGTCGCCCACGTCGGAGAGCCCCGCGGCCAGCACGGAGATCCGCTCCTTGTTGAGGAAAACGATCTTGGGCGTGTCGTCGGGCTTCATATAAAGGACGGCCTTGGGGTTTTCCTCGCGATCCTGGAGCTGGAGCAAGGGCAAGTCGTCCTGCGAGAGCGCGAAGATCGAACGGACCCGGCCGGATTGATCGCGGAGGTCCAGCATGGGCCGACCGTCCGGCTTCATCCCGCAGGAGAGCCGGACCAGCCCCTCCCGGGAAAGGACCTGAAGCTCGGGGACTCCCGCGGGCGAGACCTTCGCCGTGAATCGGGGTTTGCCGTTCTGGTCGTTGAGACTCAATGTCGGGGGACCGAGCGGATCCACCTGGAGCGAGGCCCGGACCCGGTCGAACGGGTCGAGCAGCGTGATCGTCGGCGAGCCTTCGGGTCCGGAAGCCAGCGTGAGTCGCGACGCTCCATCCTTGTCGAGGAACTTCACCGAGGCCCTGCCGTCGATCGCGACGGAGAGGTCGATCCTGGGAACGCCGAACTTGTCGACGACCACGAGCTTCTCGGCCTTGAATTCGCGGGTCCAATCCGCGGCGGCGGCCCCGGCGATCAAACCGCCGACGAGCACCGCCAGACCCGCCAGGAGCCCGGCTCTCAGCCGCGTGAGCGCCTGTTTGAGCGCTCGATTCTCCGCTTCGAGCCGGTCGAACCGGTCAGACCAGGGCTCCAGGCTCGGCGTCGCCATGCTCCCTCCCGTCGCGTGCGTTTCGACGATCCTCAACCGATCACCCCCTGTCGCGAGGGGGTGATTTTAACAGGTCGACCCGCCTTTCGGAACCTCCGGCCCTGGGAGTCGGTCCATTGACCGAAGGGGGCTCGGCGACTCTAAAATGAACCTCCCGACGTCCCCGGGTATCATCATAGGCGCTCGCCGCGGCGACCCCTCACGAATTGGTCAGGAAGCCCATCCATGGATCTCACGATCGTCGACTTGCGTTCCGACACGGTGACACGGCCCACCGCGGCGATGCGCGCGGTGATGTCCGCGGCGGAGGTCGGCGACGACGTCTACGGGGAAGATCCGACCGTCAAGGCCCTCGAACGAAAGACCGCCGAGGTCCTGGGCAAGGAATCCGCGCTGTTCGTGCCCAGTGGCACGATGGCCAACCAGATCGCCGTGGGGCTTCACGCCAGGCCCGGTGACGAATTGATCTGCGACGAGAACGCGCACGTTTACGTCTGGGAGGGGGGCGGAATCGCCCGACTCTGGGGAGTCACCCCGCGACCGCTGGCGACCCAGGGGGGGCTTCTCGATCTCGCGACGCTCCGCGACAAGGTTCGGCCCGACGACGGCCACTACGTCCGAACACGTCTGATCTGTCTGGAAAACACCCACAACCGAGGTGGGGGAAGGGTTCATCCGATCGTCGACGTCGCCGAGATCTCGGGCTGGGCGAGGGCGCGCGGGATCGCCACGCACCTGGACGGGGCCAGACTGTTCAACGCGGTCGTCGCGTCCGGGATCGCGGCGGACGAATGGGCGCGGTACTTCGACACCGTCTCGGTCTGTTTCTCCAAGGGGCTCGGAGCACCGGTCGGCTCGGCGCTGGCGGGTTCCGAGGAGATGATCCGCAAGGCCCATCGGCTTCGCAAGGTCCTGGGAGGCGGCATGAGGCAGGCGGGCATCGTGGCCGCCGGGGCGCTTCACGCTCTGGAATCGCACGTCGAGCGCCTGGCGGAGGACCATCGAAACGCCCGGATCCTGGCCTCGGCGATCCAGAACACCGAGGGGCTTCGACTGGAGTCCGGGCCCGTCGAAACGAATCTCGTCTGGGTCGAGGTCGACCCCGCGCTGGGGACCGCCAGAGAGGTCGCCGACCGGCTCCGCCAAAAGGGGGTCCTCGTCGCGGTTCTGGGTCCGCAAGTCTTCCGGGCCTGCGCGCATCTGGACGTCAGTCGCGAGATGACCGAGAGCGCCGCCGAACGAATCAAAATATTCTCGAAAGGTTGAAACCGGATGAAGCTGGTCGAACGCCACGCATGGGACCTGTCCCCCGAGGAGGCGGTCGAACTCCAGCGCGCGCTGGCCACGGAGGTCGACGCGACGACGCCCCTGGGTGATCCCGGGACCGTCGCCGGGGCCGACGTTTCCTACAACAAGTTCGATCCGAGACTCTTCGCCTCCGTGGTGGTCCTGGACGCCGAGACCCTGGCCGTGGTCGAGTCGGTCGGGATTGAGTCGGTCGCCCGGTTTCCGTACGTCCCGGGGCTGCTCTCGTTCCGAGAGGTGCCCGCCTTGCTGGAGGCGTTTCGCCTGCTCCGAACCGTTCCCGACGTGGTGGTCTGCGACGGTCAGGGGATCGTCCACCCCAGAAGGCTGGGGCTGGCGAGCCACCTCGGGCTCTGGCTGGGCCTGCCAACCATTGGCGCGGCGAAGTCCAGGCTCTGCGGCGACCACGAGGAGCCAGGCCCCGAGCGCGGCGACTGTTCGCCGATTCGGGTGGACGGGGAGATTCGGGGGGAGGTCCTGCGAACGAGGCGACGGGTGAAGCCGATCTTCGTCTCTCCGGGGCACCGCTGCGACGTGCCGAGCGCGACGCGGATCGTACTGCGATCGACCCCCCGCTACCGCGTTCCCGAACCGACCCGGCATGCGCACGACCTGGTCAATCAACTTCGGAGAGCCGCCGGTCCGACGTCGACGCCGTCGACCGAGCCCTGATTGGACTTGAGCCATTTTTGGGATTCCGGTAGGGTTCCGCCCGGACCTCACCGTGGGCGGGGCGAACCTGGGCCGGACGCCCGGGAGCCGATCCGGAATCCCCGATCGGGTCGCTCCAGGGATGGTTGGATCGTCTTCCCTCAGACCTCAGAGGCCAAGCCGTGACGTTCCCACGCCGAGCGAGGACGCTGGCGATCCTCCTGACGACAACCGGTTGCGCCGGCTGTTCGATCGCCCCGAAGTCGTTTCGACAGATGAACCACCCCGCCTCGATCATGAGGGCGCGCGCGGTGGGACTGGCCGACGGTCTTCCCACCGAGCAATCGATCCCGACGCTCATCGAGCACCTTCGCGACCCCGATCCGGTGGTCCGGATGGCGGCCTCGGAGGAACTCAAGCGGCAAACCGGGCAAAGCCTCGGCTTCATTCCCTGGGGAACCGAGCCGGAGCGTGAGGAGGCGGTCAATCGCTGGCGATCCTGGTGGAACGCTCGGCAAGGTCAAACCTCGTCCAGGCCGGCTCGTTAGTCGTTCGAGGACGCCCGAGGCGCGACACTCGCCCGGTCAAGGAGGGCCAGGCACCATGACGTCCCACGCATTCCCGATGAGCGTCCTGGCTCCCCTCGGCTGGATCGGCCGATCGTTCCTGGGGACGGTCCACTACCTCGGCCAGTTCGGCGTCCTCACCAGCGACACGCTGGGCGCGATCGTGAGGCCCGGGCGCTGGGACGACGCCCCAGGTTGGACCGAGGAGGCCCGCTGGATTCTCGGGATGGGCTTGCCGATCTCCGCCCTGGTCCACGTCGGGATGGGTTCGTTCCTCTCGATGCAGGCATTCTTTGGCGGGACGTTCGTCGACGGCGCGGGGGCGGTCGTCGGCGTGGGTTTGATCCGAAACGTCGCGCCGCTGCTGGTCGGGTTCATCCTGGCGGGGCTCTTCGCGGCGCGGCTGACTCCGCGGTTCCACGAGCTGGCCAGGCCCGCGCCCAAAGGGCCTCGCGAAGGGTTCTTGAGTCGGACCGAACCCGGCCGCGTCGCCGAACCCGCGCCCGAGCCCCCGGCGATCCCTCCAAGAGCCG
>JBFWRA010000040.1:0-10564 GCA_050249155.1 Isosphaeraceae bacterium
TTCCCGGCTCCAGGGTCCTGTTTTGCACTCCGCGCTCGCCGTCCTGAACGAGAAAGGCGTTCGGGTCGGCCGGGTTGCGTCCCGAGAGCAGCGTGACCACGCCGCGGTACCCCGAAGGCACGGTGACGGGATCGCGCAACTCGATCGACTCGGCGAACTTGTTGTACGGGTAGCGTCCTGGCTTGAGGACTTCCCGAAGGATGCCCTTCTGGCCAAGCTCGGCGAGGATCTGCCCCGAGGGAAGGTCCTCGCCACTCAGGGCGAGCTTGATCCCGATCTTGCCGTCGGGAACCTCGAACTGCTTGTCGATCACCCAGTCCCAGACGTACGGGTTGTAAAAGTAACGCCCCTCGGTCAATACGCCGTTGTTGGGGCCGCCGGCCTGAACCCCTTTGTAATAGGTTTTGCCGTCCTTGGGAGGAGGTGCCACCTCCATGTCGGGCGCGAGGTCCAGGCCCGTCTTGCGGATCAGGACCGCCTGTTGCCCGGTGTCGATCTCGATCTTGCAGAGGTTGTAAATCGTGGCGAGGGCACCCAGGGCGAAGATGCCCAATCCCAGTAGTCCCAGCCAGGAGGCTCCGAGGGTGACGCTCGATCGCGGCCCTCGACCGCCCCCAGGTCTCCGTTCCATCATGCTCATCATGTCGCTCCACGCACGGGGAATGTGACGGACCCCGCCAGAGGTCCCGTGCTCGCGAGGATCTTCGGACGCGCCGTCACTTTATTGTGACGAGAGTGCCAGTTCCGACTCTTGGCGCGCAGGCCCTTTGGGCAAGTATAACCGCTGGGGCGGGCTCCGACGGTCTTTCCAGCGGTGCGAATCAAGGGGTTTGACCGCCAGGCCCGGCAGGGTAAGCTCGGGTCCACGTCGGATCTTTCCCGGTTTTCCCAGTCCCTGAGTTCAAGAGCCGTGACCGCCCCTTCGATTCGGATCGCCATGTGGTCGGGTCCGCGGAACATCTCCACGGCGCTGTTGCGATCGTGGGGTAACCGGCCGGATACCGCCGTTTGCGACGAGCCGCTCTACGCCCACTACCTGAAGGTGACCGGGCTGGACCATCCCGGGCGGGACGAGGTCATCGCCTCGCAACCGACCGACTGGCGCGACGCCGTCGTTCCCCTTCTGGGAGAGATTCCCGGCGGCAAGCCCATTTTCTACCAGAAGCACATGTCCCACCACCTCTTGCCCGAGATCGGCCGCGAATGGTTCGGCGGCCTGACCCATGCCTTTTTGATCCGAGAGCCTGTCGAGATGATCACCTCGCTGGCCAAGGTCTTGCCCGACCCCGACGCCGCGGCGACCGGACTTCCGCAGCAGGTGGAAATCTTCGAATGGGTCCAGGCCCAGACCGGCCAGACTCCCCCCGTCATCGACGCCAGGGACGTGCTCGAAGACCCAAGGAGGACCCTCGGCGCGCTCTGCGAGGCCCTCGGCGTGCCCTTCCTGGAGGAGATGCTCTCGTGGCCGCCTGGTCGCCGCGAGACCGACGGCGTCTGGGCTAAATACTGGTATGCCAACGTCGAGAAGTCCACGAGCTTCCAACCCTATCAGCCCAAGAACGAGCCGGTGCCCGAGCACCTCAAGGGTCTCGTGGACGTCTGCCTGGGACATTACGAAACGCTGCGCGACAAGAGGCTGAGATAATCAAGCGCCGAGCCATCAGGTTTCAAAATGCTCCAGCGATTCAACGAACTCAACCGCGACCTCCTCGTCAATATCAACGGCCAGCTCATCCATCGCGACCAGGCCGGGGTCAGCCCGTTTGACTCGGTCGTTCAGGGGGGAGACGCCGTCTGGGAGGGGCTGCGGCTCTATCAGGGCAAGATCTTCCGATTGACCGAGCACCTCGACCGCCTTCGACATTCGGCCCTCGCCCTGGACTTCGCCGAGATCCCCAGTCACGACACGATCCTCGCCGAGGTCAAGAAGACCCTCGCCGCCAACAAGATGACCGACGGCGTCCACGTCCGGCTGACCCTCACCAGGGGGGTCAAGATCACCTCCGGAATGGACCCGCGCCTCAACGCCAGCGGTCCGACCCTCATCGTCCTCGCCGAGCACAAGGCCCCCGTCTATGACAAGGGGGGCCTTCGCCTTATCACCAGCGCCTGGCGACGACCCGCCCCCGATAGCATGGACCCGAAAATTCATCACAACAACCTGATTCCGTCGATCCTCGCCAAGATCCAGGCGAACGCCGCGGGAGTCGACGACGCCATCATGCTCGACCATCGCGGTTACGTCGCCGAAACCAACGCCACCCACCTCTTCCTCGTCCAGAACGGCAAGGTCAAGACTCCCAGGCCGCTGGCCTGCCCCGAGGGGATCACCCGGGCCGTCGTGATCGAGCTTTGCCAAACCCACGGCATTCCTCACGTCGAGGACGAACTCTCCCTCACCGAGTTCCATCGAGCCGACGAGGTCTTCTGCACGGGCACGATGGGGGAACTCGCCGCCGTCACCCAGATCGACGGTCGAACCATCGGCGACGGTCGCCCCGGCCCGATCACGGGGCGGCTCTCGGAATTGTTCCGGGCGCTGACGGCCGTCGAGGGAACACCCGTGATCGATTGACCCGAGGAGCCCTCGCGGGGACAATCGGACGGGTCCCCCAGCACCTCGCGCTCCGACTTCCTCACGATGGCCCAGAGTCCACCGCCATGCGACGTTTCCTCGCCCTGGTCGTCTTCCTCTCGCCCTCCCTGGCGATCGGCTCCGATCCCGGGTCGCCGACGCCGATCAAGGTCCTCTTCCTGGGCGACAAGGGGCACCACCGTCCGGCCGACCGGGCGAGGCAAATCATCCCCGTGCTGGGGGACCGCGGGATTTCCATCACCTACACAGAGAATCCGAACGATCTCAACCCAAAGACCCTGGGCCAGTACGACGCGCTGTTGCTCTACGCCAATATCGACCGGATCGAGCCCGACCAGGAAAAGGCCCTGCTCGACTACGTGGCCGGAGGTGGTGGGTTCGTTCCGTTGCACTGCGCCTCATACTGCTTCCGGAACGCGCCGGCGGTCGTGGCGCTGATCGGCGCTCAGTTCCAGCGGCACGGCACGGGAGAGTTCGACACCCAGACCGTCGACGCGGACCACCCGATCACCAGGGGCCTGACTCCGTTCCGGACCTGGGACGAGACCTATGTGCATACCCTGCACGACGAGAAAGACCGCCACGTCCTGCAAACCAGGGCCGAGGGGGACCAGGCCGAGCCCTGGACCTGGGTCAAGACCCACGGAAAGGGGAGGGTCTTCTACACGGCCTACGGTCATGACGGCAGGACCTGGGGCGTTCCCGGGTTCCACGACCTCGTCGAGAGAGGAATTCGCTGGGCGTCGAACAGGGGCGAGGTCGTCGACACCCGGTCCAGGCCGAACGCCGGACTACCGCCGTTCACCTACCGTGACGCCGGGTCCAAGATCCCCAACTACCTCGCCGGTCAGAGGTGGGGAACGCAAGGAGACGCCTACACGTCGATGCAAGACCCGCTGTCTCCCGAGGAATCGGCCAGACACCTGGTCATGCCCAGGGGATTCAAGGCCCAACTCTTCGCCGCCGAGCCCCAGATCAACAGGCCCCTCTGGATGGCCTGGGACCACAAGGGTCGACTCTGGATCGGAGAATCGACCGACTACCCCAACGACCTGAAACGCGACGGCCAGGGAAACGACCGCATCAAGATTTGCGAGGACACGGACGGAGACGGGAAGGCCGACAAGTTCACGATCTTCGCCGAGGGCCTGAGCATCCCGACCAGCCTGACCTTCGCCAACGGCGGCGTGATCGTCAGCCAGGCCCCCGACATGCTCTTCCTTCAGGACCTCGACGGCGACGACAGGGCCGACGTCCGCAAGGTCCTGTTCACCGGCTGGGGAACCCGGGACACCCACGCGGGGCCGAGCAACCTGCGCCGAGGGTTCGACCACTGGATCCACGGCATGGTCGGCTACTCGGGATTCGACGGTACCGTCGGGGGCGAGCGGCTCCGATTTGGCCAGGGGTTCTTCCGGTTCCTTCCCGACGGCTCGAAGCTGGAGTTCCTGCGAAGCACGAACAACAACTCCTGGGGCCTCGGGTTCACCGAGGAGGGCATCCTCTTCGGCTCGACGGCCAACGGCTGCCCCAGCGTCCACCTGGCCGTGCCCAACCGATACTATGAGTCGGTGAAAGGCTGGTCGCCGACCGTCCTGGCGAGCATCGCGAGCTGGAACCGGTTCTTTCCGATCACGGAGAAGGTCCGCCAAGTGGACTGGCACGGCGGCTTCACCGCCGCGGCGGGCCATGCCGTGTACACCGCGAGGGCCTACCCCAGGCACTACTGGAACCGCGCCGCGTTCGTGACCGAACCGACCGGTCACCTCGTCGCCACGTTCCTGCTACAGCCCAACGGTACCGACTTCGGGGCGGAGAACACGTGGAACCTCCTGGCCAGCGACGACGAATGGACCTCGCCGATCGCCGCGGAGGTCGGCCCCGACGGCCAGGTCTGGGTGATCGACTGGTACAACTACATCGTCCAGCACAACCCGACTCCCCAGGGCTTCCAGACCGGCAAGGGCAACGCTTATGAGACCCCTCTGCGCGACAAGACTCACGGCCGGGTCTATCGGGTCGTTTACCAGGAAGGGACTCCCTCGAACGGTCCGAAGGCCCTGGACCCGACCGACGGCCCCGGCCTCGTCGCCGGGCTGAAGTCGGATAACCAGTTCTGGCGGCTCCACGCGCAGAGGCTCCTGGTCGAGCGGGGTGAGACGGACGTCGCGCCTAGCCTGGTCGCGCTGGTCCGGGACACCAGCGTCGATGAGATCGGTCTGAACCCCGCGGCGATCCACGCCCTCTGGACGCTCCAGGGATTGAACGCCCTGAACGACGGCGAAGGCCGGGACGCGGCGATCGCGGCGTTGCGACACCCCTCGGCGGGCGTCCGGAGAAACGCGGCGCGGGTCTTGCCCGAGGGTCCGTCCCGGGTCGGCGAGATCCTCTCCGCCGGTCTCCTGAACGACCCCGACCCCCAGGTCAAACTGGCCGCCTTGCTCGCGATCGCGACCTCCCCACCCTCGAACGACGCGGGTCGGGCGCTGGCCTCGATGGTGCTCCAAGGCTTGGGCGACGGGGACCGCTGGCTGGCGGACGCCGCCACCTCGGCCGCGGCGGCCCATGCCTCGGCGTTCCTCGAAACAGTCGGAGCGACAGACCCGTCCCAGCAGGCCAGCGCCCGCGGGGTCGCGGTTCAGATCGTCGGCAGGGTCGCCGAACACCTCGCCCGCGGAGGACCGGGCGATTCCATCGGAAGGCTCGTCGCGACCTACGCGAGCGCCAACCCCAGGGTCGCCGATCCGATGATCCTGGGACTGGCTCGGGGCTGGCCGCGGGAGACCGCCGCGCGCCTGACCGAGGCCGACGAGAAAGCCCTGGCGACCCTCTTGCCCAGACTGTCGACCGAGGCGCGAGGGGCGCTGGTCAGGCTCGCCGGACGCTGGGGAAGCAAGGGCCTTGAACGTCACGCGCGCGAGGTCGCCGCCTCACTGCTGGCCGAGGTCAAGAACGCCTCGAAGTCGGACGAGGCCCGCGGCTCGGCGGCTCGCCAGCTGATCGAGTTCCGCCCGAACGACGTCGAGGCCGCCCGGGAACTCCTGGCGCTGGTCACTCCGCGGACCTCCCCCGCGCTGGCCTCCGGTCTGATCGCCGCGCTGGCCAGGACCGAGGGAAACGCGGTCGCTCGCGACCTGCTCGACGCCCTGCCCTCCCTCACTCCCGCCGCCAGGGCCGAGGCGCTTCGGGCCCTGATCAGCCGGGACGACTGGGCGGGGAGCTTTCTCGGGGGCGTCGAACAGGGTCAGGTCCGGCTCGACGAACTCTCGCTCGACCAGCGGCAGGCCCTCGTCGCCCACCCGAACGCGGCGATCGCCAACCGCGCCAAGGCGATCCTTTCCCGAGGGGGAGGACTCCCCGACCCCGACCGCCAGAAGGTGATCGAGGAATTGACCGCCGCGGCGATGAGGCCCGGCCTGGTCGCCAGGGGCAAGGAGGTGTTCACCCAGCAATGCGCCAAATGCCACAGGTACAACGGCGAAGGGGGCAAGGTCGGCCCCGACCTCTCCGGGATGGCCGCGCACCCCAGGGAGGAACTGCTCGTCCATATCCTCGACCCCAGCCGGAGCGTCGAGGGAAACTACGTCAGTTACACCGTCGCGATGACCGACGGCCGGACCCTCACCGGTTTGCTGGCCTCGGAAACCAGAACGGCCATCGAACTGCTCGACGCCGAGGGGAAGTCGATCCCGATCCTCCGCGAGGAGGTCGACGAACTGATCGCGTCGAAAAAATCCCTGATGCCCGAGGGGTTCGAGAAACAGGTCCCTCCCGAGGCCCTGGCCGACCTCCTGGCGTTCCTCACCCAGCGCGGCAAGTACATGCCTCTGGATCTCCGCAAGGTCGCGACCATCTCCAGCGCCCAGGGCATGTTCTTCGATAAAGAATCCTCGATCGAACGGATGATCTTTCCCGACTGGACGCCCAAGGTCTTCGAAGGCGTGCCATTCGCCCTGGTCGATCCCGAGGACGGCCGGACCCCGAACGTCGTGCTCCTGCACGGGCCGAACGGTCCGACCGCTCCCAAAATGCCACGATCCGTCGAACTTCCCTGCAACGCCCCCGCGCGAGCGATCCACCTGCTCAGCGGCGTCAGCGGCTGGGGTTACAACGGCGGGGCCAACCACCGGCCGACCGTGTCGATGATCGTCAGGTTGACCTACGCCGACGGCCAAACCGAAGACCATCCGCTCCGAGACGGCGTCGAATTCGCCGACTACATTCGGCGCGTGGACGTGCCCGGCTCGACGTTCGCGTTCTCCCTCCGAGGCCAGCAGATCCGTCACCTGAGCGTCACGCCCAAACGTACCGAGCCGATCGAGCGGATCTCGCTAGTCAAGGGCGGAGACCGGACCGCCCCGATCGTCATGGCCGTCACCGTGGAGTTGCCCGAATGACCCGCGTTACGATTCTGGGCCTCCTCGCGGGACTCGCGTTGCTCCTGACGGCCCCGGCTCCCTTTTCCCCGAAACGGACCGAGCCCCCCGCCGACTGGAAGCTCGACCCGTTCTATGTGAAGCACGTCGATCTGAAGGGTTTCCCCATCCTCGGATCGGCGAAGGTCAGCGACCAGGCCCTGTTCGAGGCCGCCTACCTCGTCAACCAGATGCTCGGCGATCGCCCCGAGATCCTGGAGGCGATGGCGAAGGAACGCGTGCGACTGGCGGTGATGGCCTACGACGAGCGGACCGTGGACGTTCCCGAGCACAGCGACCTGAAGCCGGCGGCCTACTGGAACCGCAGGGCCAGGGGCCTGGGAGCGACCCGCCAGCGACCCGCCGTGAGCTGCGCCGAGGAGAACCTCCTGGGGTTCCCTGGGGACCCATATTCAACCGAGAACATCCTCATTCACGAGTTCGCGCACGCCGTCCATGAGATGGGCATGCGGCGGATCGATCCGACCTTCGACGCCCGGCTCCGCGAGGCGTTCCAGGCGGCCCAGGCGAAGGGGCTCTGGAAGGACACCTACGCCGCGACGAATCGTTCGGAATACTTCGCCGAGGGGGTCCAGTCGTGGTACGACACGAACCGCGCGTCCGATGCCCAGCATAATGACGTGGACACTCGTGAAGAGCTTCAGGCGTACGACCCCGCCCTGGCCGCGTTGATCGCGGAGGTCTTTGGCGACAATCCCTGGCGGTACGTCCGGCCCGAGAACCGGCCCGACTCCGAACGAACCCACCTGGCCGGATTCGACCGGGCGAAGGCCCCCCGATTCTCGTGGAAAGACGATCCCCCCTCGCCGAGGGAGGCTCCTCGCTAGAGGTCCGGCGACGGCGACGGGAACGGGCCTGAGCCGTTCAGGACACCCGGTATTTCGCCATGCCTTCCTCGTTCATGACCAGTCCCAGGCCAGGGGCGTCGGGCACGGCGACCCTGCCGTCGACGGCCTTGATCGGCTCGCTGAGGTGGTGTCGCAGGGTGGTGCCCTCCTCGACCACGAATTCAAGCAGGCCCAGGGTGTTTGGCACGCTCGCCAGGAAATGGAGTGCGGCGGCCACGTTGAGGTAGGTCGTGAACCCGTGGTTGACGACCGGCAGGCCGCGATCGGCGGCCAGCGCGGCGATCTTGATCGCCTCGGTGAAACCGCCACAGCGGGTCAGATCGACCTGCACGACGTCAACCTTGCCGACGTCCATGAGTTGCAGGAACGACCGGCGCTCGCTCTCCTCCTCGCCGGCCGCGATCCGCAAGGTCGATGCGGCCGAGAGCTTGGCGTAGCCTTCGTAGTCGTCGGGCAGCAGCGGCTCCTCGAACCAGAACGGATCGAACTGTTCAAAGGCTTTGGCCCGTTGAATGGCGGTCTTGGCGTCATAGACCAAACCGGCGTCGATCATGAGGTCGACGTCGGGCCCGAGCCCCGCGCGGGCCTCGCGAACCAGGGCGACGTCGGTCTTGGCGTCCTTGCCCATGGGGTCCCAGCCGAACTTGACCGCCGTGAATCCCTGGCCGACGAACCGCCTGGCGCGTTCGCCGGTCTCTTCCGGGGTGGCTCCGAACAGCGTGCTCGCATAGGGCCGCAAGGACTTCGTGAAGCCTCCTCCCAGGAGCTTCCAGACCGGCATGTCCAGGGCCTTGCCCTTGATATCCCACAAGGCCAGATCGATCCCGCTCATCGCGTGGATGGCGATCCCTCGCCGGCCCCCGTAGATATTGGCCCGGTACATCTTGTGCCAGAGGTACTCGTTGCGAAACGGGTCCTCGCCGATCAGGACGTGTTTCAGCCCGGTGGTCGCGGTGTGGGAAAAGGGGCCTTCGACGCATCCCTTGGCGGCCAGGGGGTTGGAATCGACCTCGCCGTAGCCGACGATCCCGGCGTCGGTCGTCACCTTGACGATCAGGGCGTCCTGACCGCTGTCACAGAGTTCCTTGACCTGGGGGAGTCGAAGGTAAATGGCCTCGACGTCGGTGATCTTGAGGTCGCTGGCGGGCGAGGGCATCGGCGTGGTCCTGTGCTCGGTTGGGGTACGGGCGGGCGAGGGCCCGACTGTAACTCACGGTCGACCCCCCGGCAAGAACTCCGAAACGGGTGATGCGCCGCCCCAGGGCGAACCGATACTCCTTTCTTGAGGAGCCCGAATCCGGGTCGTGTCGGACCTGTGGTCTCGCGACTCCTCAAGACCTCGGAGAGTGCCACATGCGTCGGCGACTGACAGGTCTGGCGACAGGGGTTCTGGCCGTCGGCGCGAGTGTCGCGCTGGCTGGAGAGAGCCCACCTCCCTTGAGCCCACCCGTCCTCGGGCCGCCGGTCTCGGTGGACGAGCCTCCCGGCGAATTGCCGTTGCCGGTCGAGGCGAACCCCTTCCCGGACGTGGAGGGGGCCCCACCCGAGAACCGGCCGATGCTGGTGATCCCCGGCGTGAACACGCCACGTCCCGGTCAGCGTCACCGCGTGTCGGAGCCCTCCCCAGCGATCGACCGCCCTCCCGTCGTGGCCGCGCCCGTCACCGGCCCCACGAACCGTGGACCCGCCGACCCCTCGGAACTCCCCCTGATCCTCGAGTCGGAAATCGCGCCTCCCTCCGATCGAGAAGGACGGCCCCCGGCGGTCTCGCGACCCGCGCCCGCGCCCACGCCCACGCGACGACCCCCCGGGCTGTTCGGAAGGCTGTTCCCCGCCTTTCGCAACGACCGGGAACCCCAGTTGAACCCCGGCCCTTCCCAGGTCGACCTCGCGCCCCGCGCCGCGGAGGACCTCGAACTGGAACGGCGGATCGAGCGTCAGATCGAGCGGGAGTTGGGCACCCGGCTCCGAACGTTCGACGCGCGCGTCGTGGGCAAGGACGTCGTGATCCATGCCGAGACCTTGCGATTCTGGCAGCGACGTTCGGTGCGCAGAGAGCTGGAATCGCTCCCGGGACTCGCCGGATATCGCGTGGTGGTCATGGTCGACGAATGACGTCCGTTTCCATGACCGTATGACCGTCGAGAGCCGGTCGCGTTGGCGACCGGCTCTCGACGGCGTCGTCAATAACCCCGCGTGGGAGGCGCGCCGACGACGATCTGCTTGATCTCACCGACGAAACCGACGGGCACGCCCACGAGCGTCGCGGCGGCGGCCTTGACCAGGCCGTTGCTATTGGTGGATTCGTAGATATCTCTCGGCTTGGAGAATAACGGGTGGCGGTCGACCCAGGTCACCGTCGGCGCCATGGGGGCGGGCACGGGTTCGACCATCGAGATCCCCGGTTCCAGCGGGGGGCTCAATCCAGGCTCGGCGCGGGCGACTCTACGCGATCCGTTATGGCAGCCTGTAGCGACGGCGAGGAGGCACGCGGCGACCATTCCCAGCCGGGCCTGACGTCGAAATCCACGCATGGCGATATCGATCCTTTCGCGACTCAGGGAAGGCCAGCCCTGGCCCACCGAGACAATCGACTATGGAAAGGATATCCCACGGGAAGCCCGGATTTGGGGAATCAGCCCCCCTGGACCCTGCCGAATGTGACGCACCAATAGGGTGTGCCG
>JBFWRA010000041.1:0-10558 GCA_050249155.1 Isosphaeraceae bacterium
GGTTTGGTCCTCCGAACCCGGGCCGGTGGCAAAGGCTGAACCTCACGGGCTTGGAGGACCGAACCGCGTGGCGACCTGATCCATCGAGAAACCGGGAAGTGATTCCCAGCCTATTCCCAAGTCTCGTCAGTCGACGACACCCGCCACCACTCCGACGTCGCCGAGGCAACTCCATTGGGCGCGATTCACTTCGCGCGAGGCATCCCGCGGATCCAGTCCGCGATGAGCTGGGCGCTTTCAGCGTCCACCAGGTTCGTGCTCGTCGGCGGCATCTGACCGGTCCCACGCCGCGCGATCCGTTGATAGAGCACGGATCGCTCGGGATCGCCGGGCGCGACGAGTCGCGCGTCCGGAATGCTGAACGTGTCGTGGATCGGGCGGACGTCGACGACGTTGGTCTTTTCCAGAGGCGTGGAGAAGCCAAGTTCCATCAGTGAATTTCCTCCACCGTCGGAAACGTGGCACATCGCGCAATTGACCTGGAGATAGGCCCGCGCCCGGTCGTCGAGCCGGGCGCCGGCGTCTCGCGGATCGGGCAGCCTTGGCAGCTCGGCGGGGGACTTGCCCAGCCTGGTCGTGAAGACCCCAACGTGGTCAAGGGCCCTGAGCTGGTTGTCGACCACCCCTCCGTAGTCGTGGTCTCGGTTCATCTGCGAGACGTTCAGACCGAGCACGAACCCCGCGGCCCGCGAGTGACAGAACATGCATTCGTTGCGACTGGGATAATGCCAGACCTGGGTTCGCTCACCCTTCGGCGCGGAAGGGTCTCGAACGACGTAGGTTCGATCCATCCCCCGGGCGTCGACCAGCTCGGCGTCGGTTTGCTCGTCGTTCCACGCGTAGGTGTAACCGACCCAGTGATTGTCCTGTTTCACGACGATCCGGGTCTCGATCCAGGCGCGGTTCGCGGCGTCCCCCCGTCTCGGCACGTCCAGCGCGAACGACTTCACCGTGACCGTGCCATCCTCGAAGGTCCAGGAGCCTTCGGGATTCGTGACCTTCGCATCGCCCGGAAGCGCCAGGAAGCGCTCCTTGTGAGCGCCGTCCGACCAGAAGGGCGCGTTGATCGAATAGGGAATCACGCCAGGGGCGACGACGTGGCCCTTCACCGAGGCGAAAAGGCCCGTCTGG
Organism: Isosphaeraceae bacterium; assembly: GCA_050249155.1. Classification (GTDB taxonomy): domain Bacteria; phylum Planctomycetota; class Planctomycetia; order Isosphaerales; family Isosphaeraceae; genus JBFWRA01. Next base: position 1,132 of record JBFWRA010000041.1, read on the forward strand.
CTCAACTTCCGGGGAAACGAGGACGGCGGCGCGGGAGGCTGTCGCGCCAGCTCGTAAACCTCTCCCCGATCATAGTCCAGCGCGTGGAACGAGCCGTCGCGACCCACGCCGAAGCTGGAGATCCTCACGTTGGAATCGGCGAGCTCCCGATGCCAGACCACCTCGCCGGCGGCGTGATCATAGCGAAGTCCCCACATTTTTCCGTATTCATAATCCCCATAGATATAGGCGTCCTTGAGTTCCTCGAATTTCTCGCCCTGATACACGTAGCCTCCGATGATCGATCGACACTCCGTGTGGTGGTGCTCGACCACGGGCGGGACGATCGGCGTCGGCCCTCGCTTCTTCGCCGGGTGAAACGGGTGGGAACCCTCCATGACGCTCCAGCCATGGTTGAGACCAGGGCCGGATAGCTCGATGAGTTCCCAGAGGTCCTGGCCGACGTCGCCGACCCAGGGCCGGCCGCTGACCGGGTCGAAACTGAAGCGCCAGGGGTTGCGGAACCCATAAGACCAGATCTCCGGTCGAGCGCCCGGGGTGTTCACGAACGGGTTGTCCCTGGGGATGGAGTACGCCCGACCGGGATCGGGATGATCCACGTCGAGCCTCATCATCACGGAGAGCAGGTCGTCGACTCCTTGCCCGGTCGCCTTGGGGTCGGAGCCGCCGGTGCCGTCGCCGGTGGTGACGTATAGGTAGCCGTCGGGACCGATGACGGCCTCGCCGCCGTTATGGCCCCCGGCCGGCCATTCGATGATGACGGTTTCCGAGTCGGGCCGGGCGCGCGCGGATCGTTGGTCGTTTCCGGGATCGAGCGTGTATCGGGAGACCCGGCTCCGTTGGTCCTCCACCGGTTGAACCTTCGGGTCGTTCTGGCTGAAGACGAAGATCTGGCCGTTGTTCGCGTAGTCGGGATGGAACGAGAAGGCGGAGAGCGACCGCCCGATATCCAGGACGAGGTCTTTCCGGCCGGTCGGGTCGTCCGCCTTGACACTAAGGATCTGCCCCAGCGCCTCGGCGACGAGGAAGCGCTCGGAGGTTGGTTCCTGCGCGATGAAGATGGGATTCTTGAATGTGAAGGCCCGGAATGACCGCACGAGTTGGAACGGAGGAAGCGGGTCGGGCGATCCGACCACGCGCGAGGTCGTCCAGGGAACGCGTGTTTCGAGCCCGAACGGTTTCTCGGACCGGGGAGGGGCGTCGGTGCCGACCGGAACGTCCTGTCCCGTCTCCGCCCACGCCATCGCGGTCGCGGCGGTGAACAGGGTGAGGAGAGTCGTCGTCGTGGAGGAGAGGATGACGCCTGGCGTGTTCATCGTGGCACCGTCTCGGGGTGGGGCGCGTGGAGCGCGGGTTCGGCGTCCCGCTCGCCTCGCGCTTGCGAGGGTCACTTGCGCAAACTGGCTGGAGCTTGCAAATCGGTGGTCTCGGGATGGACTCCGGCGGGACGTGGCACCAGCCTCAAGGGAATCTCGACCACGTCGGTGACGGGGACTCCGCGCGCCAGTTCGAGTCCCTGGGTGAACGCTCGATCGGCGAGTCGCGTCAGGTTGCGGTCGATCATGCCGCTGTAGTTCACGGTCATGGCGGGTGGGAGTTCGGAGTCGATCGACATGATCCCCCCCATGCGCAGGACGCGAGACGTTTTCAGCGTTTCGTACGCGGCCATGGCGGCGTTCACTCCGTCCACCTCCAGGGCGAACACCAGGCCCAACCTGGGGTCGGCCGCGACGCGTTCGGTGACGAGACGGCCGTCCTTCTCAAGATCACCCTGGATGGACGCGATCTCATGTTCGTGAAAACCCGACGACTCCAGGGCTGAACGAATCGTCGCGATGGCCGTGTCGATCCCGGGCGAGCGCGTGTCCATGGCCACGATCAGCGCGTGGGAATCGGGCGAAAGCTCGGTCGCTCGAACGTCGCGCAGAACGAGCCCGACCAGCTCGCGGATGGGCGTGTCGTCCTTCGCGAAGTCCACGATGGAAATCGTCGTTTGATCGTTCGAGGAGTCCGACGAAGGGGATGAACCCGCGGCGGCCGTCATCACACGACGCCCAATCGCCACGACCGGGGTCCCTCGCGCTCGCACCTCCCTCAAGGCTTCGAAGACCTCGGGGGAGTCGATCGGTTCGACCAGGAGGATCGGACGCGGCTGGCTCGCGGCATGACGGATCAACGTCGCCTGACGCTCGGGGGGATCGCCGGGGCTGGGACGCGAAAGATGGAAGAAGTGCGTCCGCCGCGCAGCCTCTCGACGCATGGCCAGTCCGATCGCCTCGTTGTCTCGGGTCGACTCGGGCGCGAGAATCAACTCGATCGAGTGCGGAGGCGTGGAGTCGGCGTTCCCCAGCGCGGTTAACTCGGGGGGCGGAGGCGTGACGAATCCATTCTCACCGCAGCCGCAAACAACGATGAGCAGCCACGACGCCAACCCCGACAGCCGCTGGGCGAAAGCGTTAAACGTTACGGATTCCGGCTTCGGAACCCGTGCGGCCGCCAACCTGGGCGCGCGGATTGAGGAGGAGTCTCCAATCACTTCCCGAGTGACCGGAGTTTGGGTGCGCGGGCCAGAGTGAAGCGTGGGAGGGAAACGCCTTCGACCTTGGGCTTGTCGACGAACCAACCAGAGTCGATTCGAGACGAATCGCATCCACGTACACCTAGAGCCCTTCTGGGCCACGCCGCGTTTCGAGTCGACCCCTGGGAACAAAACTCGGGCGGCTATTCCGAGCCCGTTTCTCAGGAGTCGTCGAGGATTCACCAGGAACCGTGCGAGCCTGGGCATAACGTTTCCGCGAACTCCATGAATACCTGGCGGGGGCGGGGTGGAAACCCGTTTTGACGTTTTATGAAAAATATCCCCATGCGAATCAACCCGGCTTCAGTTCGAAGCCGAAGCCGGGCCGGTCGGGCGGCCGCATCGAGATGCCTTCCGGGCCCCTTGTGATCTGGTTCTCCTCCTCGAATCTTTGATAGACCTCGGGGGGTCCGCCCGGCCAGGGCAGGAACATCTCGCACCAAGGGGTGTTGGTGTTGGCGAAGACGAAGTGGGCGGCCCCTCCCCGCCAGCCGCCGTGGGGAATCACTGGAACACCCACCGAACGGGCCAACGCGTCGATCCAGCGCAGCTCGGTCAAACCGCCGCACCACTGCATGTCGGGCTGCCAGATATCGGCCGCCTTGTAGTCCGCGAGCAGCTCGAAACCAAAACGTGTCGCTTCATGCTCACCCGTCGCCATTTTGGTCGACTGAATCGTTTGATTCAATCGCCTCATCCCCGAGTAGTCGTCGGGCGGCAGGCATTCCTCCATCCAGTAGACTCGATACGGACGGAGCCGTTCGGCGAGGGCCTCGGTGTACGACTCGGTCAACGCCATCCAGCAGTCGAGCATGATCTCGCCGTCGGGCCCCATTTGGCGGCGGGCGTCCTCGACCAGCCGCTCGTTCTTTTCCAGGCCCGCCTCGCCGTCGGCGGGTCCGTGGGGCAGGGCGAGCTTGATTTTCTTGAATCCAAACGCGGTGGCCTGTTCGAGGTTGTTTCCCGTGCAATAACAGGGGACACTCTCTCGGCCGGAGCTTCCCAGCAACCGATGAACAGGGGTCTTCAGCGCCTTGCCGACGATATCCCACAGCGCGACGTCCACGGCGCTGATGGCGTGGACCACCGCCCCTTTTCGGCCGTAGTAAAGGGTGCCACGCCACATGAGGTCCCAGAGTCGTTCGACCTGGAACGGGTCCTCACCGACCAGAAGTTTTGGCATGTGTCGATCGACGAAGAACGAGCCCCCCGGGCCGCCGTGGCCGTAGCCGGTGATTCCCCCGTCGGTCTCCACGACCACCGTCTCGGGGCCGAGGTCGTCGGCGTAGAAGAGGGAACGCCGCGGCTTGAACCGAGGGTAGATCGACAACGGGTTGGCGATCTCGACGTCCTTGGTGTTCCAGGACCCTGGTGTGGGCTGGTACTCCGGCAAGGGTCGGGTCGGAACCAGTCGCACCGCCTGGATCTTTGTGATTTTCAGACCGCTCTTCTCGTCGCGAAAGCTCAATGGAGCGGGCGCTGGGAATCGGCTTTTCTCCTCGAGCGCCCACCCCTGGGCCGGTCGAGTCGCGGCCAGGCTGGAGAGGCCCGTCGCCGCCGCCGACTGAAGGAAGCTCCGCCGATTCATGGCCCACTCTCCCGGGACAGGCGTTGGAGGTCGCGTCCTGAAATCACTGGAGTTCCGACGTGATCAGACGATGATCTCGTCGATCACACGGCCTCCGACGTCGGTGAGGCGTTTGAAGCGGCCAGAGTGGAGGACCGAGAGCCGATCCTGGTCCAGGCCCATCAGCCGCAGGATCGTGGCGTGGACGTCGCGGACGGGGACTTCCTCCCCGGCGGCGCGGACTGAGAAATCGTCGGTCTCCCCGAACGTCGACCCGGGTCGAACGCCTCCGCCGGCCATCCAGACGCACAACCCGTACTGGTTGTGGTCGCGGCCTGGCGAACTCGTCACCAGGTTGTTGTCGAAGGGGGTTCGGCCCATCTCCGACGCCCAGACCACCAGGGTCTCGTCCAGGAGTCCACGGGCCGCGAGGTCCTGGAGCAGACCCGCGACGGGCTGGTCGACTTCCCGGCAATGCTTCGGGAGGCGGCCCTTGACGTCGCCATGGTCGTCCCAGCGATCGGGGCCCGCCCCGTGAAGGGCCATCACGAATCGGACGCCTCGCTCCACCATCCTCCGGGCGAGGAGGCACTGCCGGCCAAAAGGACCGGCGACCGGGTCGTCGAGCCCGTAGAGCCGGCGCGTGGCCCGCGATTCGCCCGAGAGGTCGATCAACTCCGGCGCCTTGGACTGCATCCGAAACGCCAACTCGTACGAGGCGATCCGCGCGTCGAGTTCGCCGACGTCGGTACGGGCGTCTCGGTGCCGCTCATTGAGCCAGTGAAGCATGTCGAGTTCGGCCCGCTGCTCGGAGGCGGTCATGTCCTCGGGTCGATTCAGGTCGATGATCGGCGACGGGCCGTTGCGGAAGAGCGCTCCTTGATACGCGGCCGGCAAGAACCCATTCCCCCAGACGCCCGCTCCGCCGATCGTGGCGCCTCGGTGGTCTCCCAGCACGACGAACCCGGGCAGGTCCTGGTTCTCCGTGCCGAGACCGTAGGTGACCCAGGCCCCGACGGACGCTCCCCCGGGGAACTGACTGCCCGTCAACGTGTGGTAGACCGCGGGACCATGATTGTTGTTGTCGACCTTGACCCCGTGGATGAACGCCAGGTCGTCCACACGCCGCGCGAGGTGGGGCAACAGGTCGGACATCCAGCGGCCCGACTCGCCGTGCCGACGAAACCGCCAATAAGGAGGAACGATCCGGTTCGGCGCGGCGGCGAAGGTGGCGATCTCGCCCGTCGTGTTCGCCGGGGGAGGAATCGGTCGGCCAGCGTACTTCCATAAGGCCGGCTTGTATTCAAACGTGTCCATTTGGCTCACGCCACCTTCCATGAATAGGAAGATGCAGCGCTTCGCCCTGGCGGGAAGGTGGGGCGGCCGAGCCGAGAGCGGGCCGTCCCATTTCGATTTCGACGGTTCGACTCCGCCACGCGCCGAGTCGTCCGCGATCAGCCCAGAAAGCGCCAACCCTCCCAGACCGAGGCAAGACTCCCAAAGGAATCGCCGCCGGGCGATCGATCGCGTAAGGGCCGGTCCGTCGCGTCGCATGGTCCACCTCGCGGGGTCAATCGACATACAAGAATTCGTTCGAGTTCAACAGGACGCGACAGACCCCCTCCAGGTCGCCTGGGAACGCGAGAAACGCGGTGAGTTCCGCGGCGTCGGGAGCGCGGTTTAGCACGCGCTCATAGGCGAGAGTGATCCGCGCCTGACGGTCCTCGCCGGCCTCGGCCTTGATCGATCGGGCGAGGTCCCGGGCCGCGTCACGCACGAGCGAGCCGTTGAGCAGAGTGAGCGCCTGGAACGGCGTGGTGGTGACGCTTCGGCTCGGGCAGGACTCGCTGAACACCGGCGCGTCGAAGGACGCCATCATCGGAAGCGGCAGGGAGCGCCTCTGGAAAACGTAGACGGATCGCCGGTGGCGGTCGGCCTCGGACTCGTTCGGCTCCCACATGAGTCCACCCGTCCTGCCATAGCGAGCGAAGTCGGCGAGGTCGGCGGGCAAGGGAGGGAAAACGCTCGGGCCGCCCCGCTCGGGGTTGAGCCTGCCGCTGACGTGCAAAACGCTGTCGCGGAGCGACTCCGCGTCCATCCGCCGACGGTTGAACCGCCAGAGGAGTCGATTCTCCGGGTCCACGGAGTCACCGGCCGCGGTGGAATTCTCAGACGCCTGGCGGTACGTGTTCGATTCGAGGATGAGCCGGTGCATCGCCTTGATGCTCCAGCCGCGTTCGACGAACGTGTGGGCGAGCCAGTCGAGGAGTCCCGGGTGGGTCGGGGGCTCGCCATTCTTGCCGAAATCGCTGGGAGTCCCGACGATCCCCCGGCCGAAGTGGTGCTGCCAGATCCGGTTGACCATGACGCGGGCGGTCAGCGGGTTGTCGGCGCTGGCGATCCACTTCGCCAGGGTCATCCTCCAGCCTCGGGTGGGAAACTGGCGGTAGCGGTCGGTTTCAATGACCGCGGGTTTGGAGTGGCCCGTGAGGGCGCTGGGGAAGCCTGGCGCGACCTCCTCGCGAGGCTGCTGGTAGTCGCCTCGGAACAGGACGTGGGTCGGCGCGACGCCTGGCCCGTTGGGGGGCCCGGGAACGTTCCGCACCGTCAACACGACGGGCCGCCAGCGTCCCAGCCGCCGCCGGAACACCTCGAGCCGCGATGACAGTTCCTGATACTTCGACTGGTCGGCCTCGTCAAAGAACGAGCCCGACGAGTAAGGTGCCTCCAGTTCCTGACGGACGTCCTCGGCGGTCAGCGCCTCGAAGCGCGCGAGGGGATCGGCCCCCGGCTCGGCGTGGGCTCTCCTCAGCTTATCCAGTAAATCGCTTTCATACGATTTAAGTGCTTCCTGCTCCTCAACGTCCCCCGTCCGGAAGGCGTCTTCGAGCAGCTCGGCATGCCGTTCTCGCTCCGTCGGGGTGAAAACGGTCGAGGCGTCACGGCGGATTTCAAGGCGCAGGTCGGCCGTCGACAGCGGGCGACCTCGCGCCTGGGACTTTCGCGACGCGATCAGCTTCTCGCGGAGCCTGGCCAGATGCGCGTCGAGCGCCCGCTTGTCGGGTCCGTCCTTGAGAAGTTCCTCGTACTCCGCGACCTTCGCGCGAGCCTGGGAAGCGAGGGTCTTGTCCTTGTAAGGGACCTCGACGTCGCTGACGACTTGCACCGCGCTAAAGAACGCCTGAAGGCGATAGAAGTCACGGGTGGGGATGGGATCATACTTGTGGTCGTGGCACTGCGCGCAGCCCACCGTCAGGCCAAGGAAGACCGAACTCGTGGTGGCCGTGATCTCGTTCAGATAGTTTTGTCGGACCAGATCGGCAACGAGATTTGAACGATCCCAGGGTGCCAGGCGAAGGAACCCCGCGGGAATGTGACCCTGAACGTCCGGCTGGTAGTTCAAGCGCGTCTTGCTGTGCTCGTCAGCGCCGGCGATCTGCTGGATGGCGAATTCGTCGTAAGGCATGTCTCGATTGAAGGCGTCGATCACCCAGTCGCGATATCGCCAGGCGTTGCCAATCGGGCCGTCCCCTTCCAGACCGCTGGTCTCTCCGTAACGGACGAGGTCGAGCCAGTGCCGCCCCCATCGCTCGCCGTAACGGGGGTCGTCGAGGAGCCTGTCAATCAGAGCCTCGTAAGCGCTGGATGACGTGTCATTGATAAACGCGTTCATTTCCTCTGGGGAGGGAACGACTCCCAGCAGATCGAGGTGGACCCGTCGGGCGAGGACTCGGCGATCGGCCTCGGGGGCTGGACTCAGCCCGACCCCTTCGAGTTTACCTAGCACGAACGCGTCGATGGGGTTGCGAACCCAATCGGATCGCTCGACGGTGGGAGGCACCGGCCTGGATGGCTTCTCGAAGGCCCAGCGTTTCTCGACGGAGGGCGTGGCCCGCTCCGACTCGCCGGCGGACAGGCCCCGAATCCACTCCTCGATGCGACCGATCTCCTCCTCGGTGAGGCGACCTCGCAAGGGCATTCGCGGGGTTTTCGACCCCCGTAGGACCTGGACGAGCGGGCTCTCCTCGGGAAGGCCCGGGACCACCGCCGCCCCAAACTTCTCGCCCCCGGCGAGCACCGCGCCCAGGTCCGCGACCGAGAATTCGCTGGACCGTTCCTCGTCCGAGTGGCAGCTCCCGCAGCGCTCCGCGAGTAGGGGGCGGATCGACCGTTCGTAGTCGACGCTAGCGAATCCGGACGAAACCCGGACACCCAGGGCGGCCGCGAGACTCAGGCGAAGAATCCAACCATTCGTCCAGCGCGTCCTTATCATGATTTATCTCGAAACGTCGATTATGATGATGACCGCGATGACGAGAAACTTCGATCCTCTCGTCGATCTCCGTGGTCCTGGTCCACCCGAGCCCAGACTCGCCTGGTCCTTCCGCACATGAGCGATTATGACGTAATTCGAGCCTGGGTTCCAGTAAGTCAGGCGTTCCTCCGGAAAAACGGTTGCCTCCGTCCGTCGCCTGTCCGAGGTCACGATGCGAGGATTTTGCCGAATCTGGTTGACTTGCGCGTGGCGAATCCGAGCGTGCGAGCGTACCTTGAAGCGGTCCTCACACGGGTCGCGCCGGGTCGTCAAGGCAGGTTCGTGGAGACTCGCGACGCCCCAGTCCCGTCCAGTCGAGGGGTGAACCCCGCGCGGCCTCGCTCCCGGCGAGTCCCTGTCCTGGCGGGGCGTCAATGGCGTTCCATCGATGGAGGCGCTCTTGAATCCATTCACGTCCTGGTCACGATCGGTTGACGAGGTGGTCCGCCAGGGGCGGATTGGCACGCCGGTCTCGGTGCGGGTCGTCGACCTGACGGCGGCCGACCACGGGCACGTCGAGGCGAACCTCGCCCGCGCCATCGAGGCGGCCTGGGGATGGCTCGGCTCGGCTCCTTCGTTTCTGCGCGCCTCGGGCGACGTGGAGGCGGGGCACGTCACGGCGATGCTTCGGTTCGCGTCGGGGGCCTCGGCGGCGATCACCGCGGGCGTGTCTGGCGTCTCGGTCCCTCGCCTGGAGGCGCACGTCGTCGGAAACACGGGAGTCGTGATCTGGGAACCGCCCGACCCCAATGAGCCGACGGACGATCACGACCCGCCCCTTGGGGAACAGGGCCGACCTCCCGTGCCGCCGGACCAGTTGCGAGTCGTCCTCAGGGCGATCCTCTCATCCTCGGCCCAGGGGAGAACCGTGCGGCTGGGCGACGCCGGGGACGAGGGCTCCGAGTTCTCAAGGCCCGCGATCGACGTCAACGGGGCGCGACCCGAGGCCCCGCAAGCACTCTCCGCG
>JBFWRA010000042.1:0-10556 GCA_050249155.1 Isosphaeraceae bacterium
CTCGTCGACGTGTTCAGTCTGAGTGATCTCCACATTTACCTGACGGTCCCGTTCGTTCTCTCGTGGTCGTTGATGGACGCACTGGCCTGCGGTTGCGTCGTGCTGGCGTCCGACACGGCCCCGGTCCGCGAGATGATCGCGGACGGAGAGAACGGCCTGCTCTCGGGGTTCTTCGACGTCGAAGGGATGGCGGCCCGGGCCGTGGAGGTGCTTCGAGACCCGGGCTCCTTCGAGCGGCTCGGTCGGAACGCCGTCGCGACGATCCAGGACCAGTACGCCCTGGACGTCACCCTCCCCCGACTCGTCTCCCTCTTCCAGGAGACGGCCGGGAGGGCGGATTGACTGCGTCGCGCGGCGTCGCGATCACTTCGCGGCCGCCGGTGTGAACGTCTCGCGCTCGGTCGACTTGCGGAGTTTCGGACGCGGCCGGGCCTGCTCTCGTTGGACTTCCTCCCTCAGGACCTCCACCGCCCTGGCGAGCTGGGCGTCGCGCCCCTTGGCGAAGTCGGCGGGATCGGGCCAGAGAACCACGTCGGGCACCGCGCCGTTGAGTTCCATGTCCTCACCCGTCTCGACGAGGTACCACCCTCGCCCGGGGAGCCGCAAGAAACCGACGTCCATGATCGGCGTCCCTCCGGTGCTAATGACGCCGCCGGCCGTGGGCACACCCACCAGCTTCCCGCGTTTGAGCGTCTTAACGGCGTGGCTGAAAATCTCCGCGTTGCTGAAACTATTCTGGTTGCAAAGCACGACGATCGGCTTGTTCCAGGTCGCGTAGACCCGACGGTCCTGGGGATACCCCGGCCCTCCCCCTCGGGGAACGGTGATGGCGTGGTGCGGCTGGGTCAAGGCGGTCAGGAGGTGGTCGGCGGTCGAGCCGCCTCCGTTCTCTCGAACGTCGATGACGAGTCCCTCCTTGCCCGAGCCCGCCGAGTACAACTCCTCCTCGAATTTGTAAAAACTCGGGAAGTCCATGCCACGGATATGGAGGTAGCCGAGCTTGCCCTCGGACAGCGTCTCGACGGCCTCGCGATTGTCCTTGACCCACTTGTCATAGAGACTCGAGGACGCCGAGGAGTAGCTCATCGGCCGAATCACGATTTCACGACTCTTTTCGTCCTTCCCGCGGATCGTCAGGGTGACGTCCCGGTCGGGTGGCCCGTTGAGCACCTTCGTCAAGTCGAGGGCGGGGTCGACGGAGGTTCCATCGATGGATAGGACGATCTCCCCAGGTTCGACCCGCGTCGCTTTCTTGTCGGTCGGACCACCAGGGATGACGTCTCGGACCTTCAGCCCCGGGCCCTTGAACGTCGGGTCGAACCGAAGTCCCAGGTGCGCGGTGGATTCCCGCCAGCGCGGTTCCGGAGTCTCCGACGCGGGAGGGGAGGGGCCAGGGCCCGGTCGGGAACGGACGCCCGGGTAGAATCCCAGGTGCGAACCGTTCAGTTCGCCGAGCATCAGGTTGACGACGGCGCCGAAGGTCTCGGAGTCGGGTGCTCGTTCGGCCATCTCGAGATACTTTCTTCGGATGGCATCCCAGTTCCGGTTTCCAAGCCGCTCGTCATACCAGCGGTCGCGCATGACCCGCCAGCACTGGTCGAACCCCGCCCGAAACTTGGCGGCCCGGTCGAACGACTGGAGGGCCCGGAAGCGGTACGAGGTTTCCTTGCCTTCCGAGGTGAGACTGGCCGGAACGCCGCTGACCAGCCAGACGATCTGCCGCCCCTCCTCGATCCATCGCGGCTGCCGGCCGCGCGTCGCGCTGAGGAGCTTGGGCTTGAGATCGTCTGGGAATTCCACGGTGTAAATCCCGGACTTCCCGTCGATGCTGCCGGAGAACGCGAGTTTCTTGGAGTCGGGCGACCAGAACAGGTCGTCCTCCGTCGAATTTGGAACGGAGATCCTGCGAATCCGTTCATGGATCCGATCGAAGTCGATCACGACCTCGGGAATCTTGGGCTTCGCCGATTCCGCGTCCTTCGACTCGTCGCCCATGTCCTTGTCGTCATCCTTGTCCTTCTCAGGGGTCTCGGGTTTCCTGGCGGTGGGACTGGCCCCCTTCTTCCGGACTTTCTTGATTTTCTCGATCGCCTTCTCGATCGTTCGGTCCCGCGACTCCTTGTCGTCCTCGTCCTCCCTCAGCCAGACGAAGTGGACGTCCACCTCGGAGTCGACTCGTCGACCGGTGAACGCGATGACCTTCCCGTCAGGAGACCAGGCGGGAGGGCCCTCGTTGTCGGGGTGCCGAGAAACGTTGAAGGGAGGTCGGGAACCGTCGATCGGCGTGATCCAGACGTCGGAGTTGAAGTCGTGGTCGGAGACGGTGTACGCCATCCATTTTCCGTCGGGGGACCAGTCGTAGGAAGGTTCGTTCCACGACGCGAGAATCCGCTTCGAGTCTTTTCCATCCGGGGAGGTCACGATCAGATCCCCCCGCCCTTTCACGAAGGCGAGCTTCGAGCCCTCTGGGCTCCACTTCAGGTCCGACTCGGTTTCCGGGTCGTTCGTGATTCGTTCCCTCTTGAAGGACGAGTTAAGCCACCAATCCTTGCCGGGGTCCCCGCGTTCCGCCTTCCACACGTCCGTCTGACCTTCGGCGTCGCTGACGAACAGGAGAGCGTCACCCTTGGGTGAGAAGACCGGGGAACGCTCCTCCTCGGGGGTCTCCGTGACGCGCCTTGGCTCCTTCAACTCGGTGTCCATCACCCAGAGGTCTCCCCCCGCGATGAAGGCGACCTCCAGACCGTCGTTTGAAAACGCGACCTCGGACGCCTGGGTCAAGGTCCGGCGCTCGATCGGATCGCGCGCCTCATCCCCGTCGACCAGGATCTCCAGTTTCTTCGGTGGTTCGTTGCGGCCTGGTCGGAACCGGTAAAAATCAAAAAGACGCCGGAAAACGAGGGTCGACCCGTCCCTGGAAAGACAGGGAAAGACGACCGAATCGTCCTCGAACTCGGTCAGGGCCCGATCTTGCTTGGTCTCCAGGTCAAACTCTCGAAGATTGAGAGTGTCTTTATGAATTCCAACGTAGTAAAACCCCTTGCCGTCGGGTTTCCAGAGTGGCCAAAGCGCGCCCCCGGCGGGGTCGAGCAGTTTGGTGAAGGATTGTGAGGGGAGATCGAACAGCCAGATCTGGCTGTCTTGCGAGCCCTTGTACCCCTTTCGCCACCAGGCGACTCCCTCGCGATTGAAGAGCAGGCGTTTGCCATCGGGAGAGAGCGAACCATTCTCGCCCGCCGAATCAAAGAGCGGAACCTCGGCGACGCGCTCCTGGACCTTGAGAAGGAAGAACCGATCGCCGTCGCGCCAGTGGTAGTCGCGCGGGCCACTCACCAGGAGTCCGGAACCGTCAGGCGTCCATTCCCTGACGGTCGTACCGGCCGAATGGAAGCCGACCTGACGAGGAACCCCTCCCCTCGCGGGCATCACATATGGTTGCGGCGAGCCTCCCCGGTCGCTGGTGAACGCCAGTTCGGTCCCATCGGGTGAGAAGGCGGGCGATTGGTCCTTGCCGTCGTTTCGCGTCAGGAGAGTCGCGGTTCCTCCCTCGGAGGGCACCGACCAAAGGTCTCCACGCCAGGCGAACACGAGGGTGGACCCGTCCGGCGAGAGGGCGGGATCGTTCGCGAGTCGGATCAACTCTCCCGACCGGACCGATGGAACCGCGGCACCGAGCCCAACGATCAGGGAAGTCATGAGGGCGAGCTTGATTGGATTCGGCAACGTTGCCTCCTGGAATGAGCACAGAAAGTGGCCTGATGGGCGACTACCCTCGGCGTCGATGGGCGGAAAGATGGCGGATTGGGTAATCTGACCTGATGATAGCCGGGGTCGGCGGGCCTTCGCAACGCGCCAAGCGAGTCCTCCCCAAGGGCAGGACCAGCCAGGCCTGGGTCGTTCTCGATCCGATCGCCGGCGATGGACCCAGTTCACTCTTTCCGAACACTCAGTCGGTCGATTAAGATTGGAGTCTTGCACAACAAACCAGGACGACGGCTGGGTCGTCGATCCCGTGACCCACCGTCGGACCCGTTCCAACCGACCCCCGCCCCACCCCAATCGACGGTCGAAACGACTCTTCGCTTCTCTGGCCACCGGAGACGTCGGCGTGATGGACCGGAAGACACTCAGTCTCGTTACGACGCTCACCCTGGTTCTGTCGCCCTGGGCGTCTCCGGCGTTGGCGGCCGTTGACGATGCGCAGGCCGCCGCCGAGAAAGTCGAATTCTTCGAGTCCAAGGTGCGCCCGCTTCTGGTCGAGCATTGCCAGGGGTGTCATGGCTCGGAGAAACAGAAATCCAACCTGCGGCTCGACTCCCTTTCCGGGGTGTTGAAGGGGGGCGATAGTGGCCCCGCGATCGAGCCCGGTTCGCCGGACACGAGCTTGCTGATCGAGGCGATCGCCTACGAGGGGGCCACGCAAATGCCCCCCAAGGGGAAGCTGAAGCCCCAGGCGATCGCCGCGCTGACCGATTGGGTCCGCCTTGGCGCACCCTGGCCCGACGAAGCGCCGCGATCCGCGACCGAGGTCAAGGCGAACGCGGGGGGGAAGGACCCGAGCGAACATTGGGCGTTCCAACCTCTCGTCGATCCTCCGATTCCCGAGGTTCGCGACCAAGCCTGGCCGAGGTCGCCGATTGATCATTTCATTTTGAGCAAGCTGGAATCGCGGGGACTTCAACCCGTCGGTCCCGCTGATCGCCTGGTCCTGCTCCGTCGGGTCACGTTCGACCTGACGGGACTCCCTCCCAGTCCCGAGGAAACCGCGGCGTTCCTGGCGGACGAGTCGCCGGACGCTTTTGAGAGAGTTGTCGATCGGCTCCTGTCCTCTCCGCGTTACGGGGAGCGCTGGGGTCGACACTGGCTCGACGTGGCGCGTTATGGCGAGGACCAGGCCCACACGTTCGAGGCGAGGAAGTATCCCTACGGCTATCGCTATCGCGACTGGGTCGTTCAGGCGCTGAACCAGGACATGCCCTACGACCAGTTCGTCATCGAGCAAATCGCCGGTGATCAGCTGGAAGGACCGGACAAGGACCGTCGGCTGGCCGCGCTGGGGTTCTTCGCCCTTGGTCCGGTTTATTACGGCAAAGCGATCGCCGACGAGCGCGACGACCGAATCGATACGCTGACCCGGGGGTTCCTGGGTCTGACCGTCGCCTGCGCTCGATGCCACGACCACAAGTTCGATCCGATTCCGACGCGAGATTATTACAGTCTCGCGGGCATCTTCGCGTCGACGGAGTACAAGGAATACCCCGCCGCTCCCGCCGAGGTCGTCGCTCGTTATGACGAGGCACAGGCGGCGATCAAGTCGAAGACCGCCGAGGCCGAGGCGTTCGTCCCGCTGACCGCCCTCCACCCTTACTTCGTGATCCCCAAGGACCAGGCCGAGCGATTTCTCTCCGCCGAGGCGAAGACCGCTCTCAAGGGAATCAAGGCCGAGGCCGCTCGACTCAAGAAATCGGCCCCGCCCCCCTACCCCGTCATCCACGGACTGACGGACTCCCAGGCTCCCAGCGATTTGAAAGTGGCGATCCGAGGCAACCCGGACGCCCCCGGTGAGATCGCTCCCCGTCGCTTCCTTTCAATCCTTTCGAAAGGCTCGGCCTCTCCCTTCCAGGAAGGGAGCGGGCGTCACGAACTGGCCCGGGAAATCGTGCGTCCGGACAACCCGTTGACCGCTCGCGTGATCGTGAACCGGATCTGGGATCGCCACTTCGGTCGAGGGATCGTCGCGACGCCCAGCAACTTCGGCACGCTGGGCGACCCTCCCAGCCACCCCGAGTTACTCGACTGGCTCGCCTCGCGATTTCTCTCCCTGGGATGGTCGATGAAGGCGATCCACCGAGAGATCCTCCTCTCGGCGACCTACCGCCAATCCAGTCGGATCATCGATAGGAACCAGGAAATCGACCCGGAGAATCTCCTGCTCTGGCGGCAGAATCGGCGAAGACTCGAGGTGGAAGCCTGGCGAGACGCGATGCTGGCCGTCTCCGGCACCCTGGAGACGTCGATCGGCGGGCCCTCTCAGGACCTCTCATCCAGCGACAATCGAAGGCGGACCTTGTACGCCGCGGTCAGCCGGCACAACCTGGACAACCTGCTCAGGCTCTTCGATTATCCCGATCCGAATATCACCTGCGATCGTCGGTCCGTGACGACGGTGCCTCTCCAGCAGCTCTTCGTGCTAAATAGCGACTTCATGGCGAAGCAGGCCGAGGCGCTGGCCCAGCGATTGACCTCAGACCCCGATCTGACCGACGAGGAACGCGTACGTCAGGCGTTCCCGATCCTCTTCGCCCGCCCCGCCGACGAGGAGGAAGTGCGGCTCGCCCTGGAATTCCTGAAAGGTGAGGGCGCTTCCGCGACTTCGTCCGAGTCCGGAGGAGACCCCTGGAACGCGTCCGATCCCGCCCGACGCCTTGGCTGGCGTCAATATGCCCAGGTGTTACTCGGTTCCAACGAATTCCTGTACGTGGACTGATCCCGTCGCGAGGTCGGTTCGTCACGTCGGTCTCAACGGAGGTTTCGGCCCATGAGTTCCCCCTTGTTCACCACGGGAATGACCCGACGACAGTGGCTTGGACGGATGGGAGGCGGATTTGGGACGCTCGGCCTCGCGGGAGTGCTCGCCGAGGAAACCGCCCGGCGGACTCTCGCCGCGACCGTGACGGACCCGCTTTCTCCCAAGCCCCCGCACTTCGCCCCCAGGGCGAAGCGGGTCATCTTCCTGTTCATGAACGGGGGGCCCTCGCACGTCGACACCTTCGACCCCAAACCGGCCTTGAGCCAGCGCAGTGGGGAAGATCCCCCGGCCGCCTCCCGGAAAAATGGCCGTCGCAGGGTTGGCAAGCTGATGGGATCTCCGTTTCGCTTTCGGCGACACGGCCAGAGCGGCATCGAGGTCAGCGAGCTTTTCCCCGAGATCGGCTCGTGCGTGGACGATCTGTGCGTGATTCGATCCATGCACACGGACGTGCCCAATCACGAGCCCGCGCTCTTGATGATGAACTCTGGCCAGATCCAGCCGACACGCCCGAGCATGGGCTCGTGGCTGGTTTACGGCCTGGGCACCGAGAATCAGAACCTGCCCGGCTACGTGGTCCTCTGCCCTGGCAAGCCGGTCGTCGGCCCCGCGCTCTGGGGCAATAGCTTCTTGCCGGGGATCTATCAGGGTACGCACATCAATAACGCGAACGTCGACCCTCGGAAGATCATCCAGCACGTCGACAACGCCTCGCTGACGACCGACCAACAGCGCAGGCAGCTGGACCTTCTCAACCGGATGAACGCCAGGCACTCCGCGTCGAGAGACAACGACGCTCCGCTGGAAGCGCGAATCCAGTCACTGGAGATGGCCTTCCGTATGCAGTTCGAGGCGCAGGAGGCGTTCGACCTGGCGCGGGAAACCCCCGCCACACGATCGCTCTACGGAGACGGCCCGTTCGCCAACGCCTGCCTGATCGCCCGACGCCTGGTGGAGCGAGGGGTACGGATCACCCAGGTCTACTACGGAAACAACCAGCCCTGGGACGACCACGCCGACATCAACAATCACCGCGACCACGCGGCCAAGAGCGACCGGGCCGTCGCCGCGCTCCTGAAGGACCTGAAGGCGCGTGGGTTGTGGGACGACACGCTGGTGATCTGGGGAGGTGAGTTTGGACGGACCCCCACGTCCGAAGGGGCCAAGGGACGCGACCACCACAGCCTGGGCTTCACCATGTGGCTGGCCGGCGGCGGAGTCAAGGGAGGACACGTCCACGGGGCGACCGACGAGTTCGGGATCGAGGCCGTGGAGAACAAGGTCCACGTCCATGACCTCCACGCCACGATCCTGCACCTGCTCGGCGTCGACCATGAACGGCTCACCTACCGCTACAGCGGCCGAGACTTCCGCCTGACCGACGTTCACGGCGTCGTGGTCAAGGAGATTCTGTCCTGATTCGACGAACGGCGACCGATCCCCGGAAAGGGTTCGGTCGCGCTTCTCAGAAGAACATGCGATTATCGATTCGCGTTCGCCTTGATGAACGCCAGACCGTCGCGACAGAGGCCCATCGCGTCGGGGAAGAGGTCGCGCCAGACCTTCGTGGCCGCCGCGAGCGCGGGCAGCGCCCTTCCAAACGCTTCGATGGTGAGATAGCCGTCGTATCCGCTTGACTTCAAGCCGGACCAGAACGATTCCCAGTTCACGCCGCCGCTGCCCGGCACGCCCCGGTCGTTCTCGCTGACGTGAACGTGGATGGTGTGCGCCGCGCAGGACGCGATCGCCCTGGCCTGGTCCTTCTCCTCGATATTCGCGTGGAAGCTGTCGTACATCATCTTGATCGAGGGGTGGTTCACCGCCTCGATGAACCGGGCGGTCTGGGCGGCGGTCGTCAGGAAGTAGATCTCGAATCGATTCAGATACTCGACGGCCACCTTGACGTTACGAGCCTTGGCCTTCTCGCCGACTCGCTGAAGGGTCTCAACCCCCGCCTTGAATTCGTCCTCCGTGGGTCCGTTGCCAGAGAAGACGCCGATCGCGGAGTGGACGGGACCACAAAGGATCTCACAGCCGAACGCCTGGCCGCACTCCAGAACCCGGTCGAGGTGGGCGACGGCGGCGTCCCGGTTCGCCTTGTCGGGCGAGATCGGGTTGGCGTCGGGCCCCATCACGGTGACGGCGGTCGCGGCCAGCCCGAGCGACTTCAAACGATCCCCGAGTCTTTGATAGGGAGCCAGGTCGGACGTGTCGAAGATGGGGATCTCGACCGCGTCGAAACCGATCGCCTTGATCTCCTCAAGCAGGCCGTCGTGCCGCTCCGTGACGTGGTCGGTCCAGAGCAGCAGGTTCATCCCGGTTTTCATCACGAAATCCTCATTTCCAGCGTTCCCAGGCGTCGTGGTAAAACGTGAACACGAAATAGAGCCCCGTACACGCCCAGGCGAGACCGAGCAACAGGCCGAATCGCTCGCGCCAGGACCGGCCTCGCCTCCTTCGCCGGCGACGGCGCAGCCAACCGCCGGTCAGCAGGGCGGCCGTCACGTAAACGGCCATCAACGGCGTTCCGTAGAGAAAGCAGATTCCACCAGGGCTCCGACCGAATGGCTCTCCTTGAATTCGCGCGGCGACGATCGGGGGCCAAAGCAGCCAGGCCGAGGTCCCCGTCGCGAACCAGGTCAGCCTTCCCGGTCCCCAAGGACCAGTCGTCCTCTCCGCGTTCGACCGAAATCGCTCCCAAAGCAAGAGCGGGACGCCGACGAACGAGAGCCCTCCGAGAACGCCGATGACACCCAGCAAGCCGACGCCAGTGACGGGATCCGCACTCGCGTCCTTCAGGTCGGGAAGGACGATCCAGACGCCGACAGCGACACCGGCGATCAGGACCATCAATTCCCGGACCGAGATCCGGTCGCGGCGGAAGTCCCCTCCCGCGGTCCCGGAATCCAGAGTCCGTGAATTGGGATCGGGCGGCTTGCGAGTCATCGAAGGCGCGCTCGCGTGTCTGGATCGACTGGCTCAGACCTGGACGACGTCCTCCCATTTCTTTTGTTCGGCCGAGTCGAGCACGGCGTCGCAGACGGCCTGGGTTTGCAACGCCTCCCGGAAGGTCGGGCTGGTCGGCTGGTTCTTCTCCAGGTTCGCGAGGAAGTCGGCGACCTGATGAACGAAGGTATGCTCATAGCCAATCTGCAATCCGGGGACCCACCAGTGTTTCATGTAGGGGTGGTCACCATCGGTGACGTGGATCGACCGCCATCCCCGGAGCGTGCCCTGGTCGCCGTGGTCGAACCATTCGAGTCGGTGCAGGTCGTGAAGGTCCCAGCGAAGAGACGCTTTCTCGCCGTTGACTTCGAACGTGTAGAGCGCTTTGTGTCCTCGGGCGTAGCGGGTCGACTCGAAGAGTCCCAGGGAGCCGTTCTCGAATCGGCAGAGAAACGCGCAGGCGTCGTCGATGCCGACCGGTTCGACCTTGCCGGTCAGGTTGTGCTTGCGCTCCTTGACGAACGTCTCGGTCATGGCGGAGACGGAGGAGATGTTCCCGTTGAGCCAGAGCGCCGTGTCGATGCAGTGCGCGAGGAGGTCGCCGGTCACGCCGGAGCCGGCCGCGGCCACGTCGAGTCGCCAGAGTCCCGTCCCACCTTGCGGCAAATCGGCGGAGATCGTCCAGTCCTGCAGGAAGTTCGCGCGATAGTGGAAGATCTTGCCGAGCTTGCCCTGATCGATCAATTGCTTGGCGAGCGTGACAGCGGGAACACGTCGGTAGTTGTACCAGACGGTGTTGGGAACTCCGGCGCGCTCGATCGCCTTGACCATCGACTCCCCCTCGACGAGATTCATCGCCAGGGGTTTCTCGCAAAGCACCATCTTGCCGGCCTTGGCGGCGGCGATGGCGATCTCGGCGTGACTATTGTTGGGAGTGCAGATATCGATCGCGTCTATATCTTTTCGACCGACCAGGGTTCTCCAGTCCGTTTCGAACGACTCGTAGCCCCACTGCTCGGCGAACGCCTTGGCGTTGTCGGCGCTTCGGCCGCAGACCGCCTTCAGAACGGGCTGGTAGGCC
>JBFWRA010000043.1:0-10447 GCA_050249155.1 Isosphaeraceae bacterium
GCCAGCCCGGGCGACACGCACCCTCACGATCCTCGCGACGCTGCTGCAGAGCGGAACCTGGCTGGCCTCGGCCGCCGACGCCCAGGACCGGCCGGTCGGCATCGCCGCCTCGAAGGCCGACCTGCTGGCGTTGACCGCGTCCTGGGAAGGCGAGCGCTCCCCCGACGGCCGGCCGAGGGTCTCCGACGACCTCCTCAAGCGAATGAAGGAGGTCTCGATCGAGGAGGCCTGGGAAGTCCTCCGGGTCAGCGGCTACGAGAACCAGTTCGTCGGCGACTGGCAGGCGCTCCACCCCGACCGCCCCTTCGTCGGCCGGGCCCTCACCGCCTCGTACCTCCCCGCCCGGCCCGACCTGGTCGAGCGCGTCATGGGCACGGGCAAGGCCGAGGGCCGCGTCGGGCCCTCGAACTCCTGGCCAATCGACATGCTCACGAAGGGGGACGTCTACGTCGCCGACGGGTTCGGCAAGGTCGCCGACGGCACCCTGATCGGCGACAACCTCGGCAACGCGATCCACGCCAGGTCCGGCACCGGCGTCGTCTTCGACGGCGGGGCGCGCGATATCGACGGCCTCCGCGCCATCGAGGGCTTCAACGCCTTCGTCCGGGGCTGGCATCCCTCGTTCATGAAAGATATGATCATGCACTCGATCAACCGGCCGATCCGCGTCGGGCGTGTGACGGTGCTGCCGGGCGACGTCATCCTGGCGCGTCGGGAAGGGGTGATCGTCATCCCGCCGCGCCTGGCCGAGGAAATCGTCGTCTCGTCCGAGGTCGTCCGGCTCAAGGACGCGTTCGGCCACCTGCGGCTCCGCGAGGGGACGTACACCCCAGGGCAAATCGACGTGCCCTGGACCGACGCGATCAAGGCCGACTTCTTCAAGTGGATGGAAACGCGGCCCGACAAGCCGCCGATCCCCCGCGCCGAGATCGAAAAACGCCTTTGAAAGGCCGCGCGGGAACGGACCAGAAGTAAGTTCCCGAGTTCCAGGAGTCTGGGTGCCCGGGCCAAAGCGAAGCGTGGCCCGGGACCGCCTGGGCCGTTGATCGAAGCCATTGGTCCAGGATCGGCCCCGTTGGATTCGTCGCCAACCCAAGAGTCGAAGGCGGTCCCGGGCCACGCTTCGCTTTGACCCGGGCACCCCTGGGATCGAAGTTTGGGAACTTATTCCCAGCCCGATCCTCAGGAGCGGCACGCCGCCGACCTGACGAGATTCGGGTCAGGCCGGTTTCTCGGCGATCGCGCGGCGAATCGCCTCGCGAACGCCGACAGGACGGATCGAAAACACCTCCAGCGCGGTGCGATCCCGGACGATCATGGGCGTCTTGAGCCCTTCCACGAGGTGCCGACCGACCTCCGAGGTGGCCGGCGTCACCAGTCCCAGCCAGAGTCCCGAAAGGTACGGGGTGAGCACGGGAACCGAGATCAGCAGGCGCTTGAGGCCCTGTTGCCGGGCGTATTCGCGGATCAGGTCGCCATAGTTCGAGACGTCCGCGCCGCCGATTTCGATCACCTGGCTGGGCCCTGGCGGCAGATCCTTCGCGGCGAGGAGGTACGCCAGGACGTCGTCGATCGCGATCGGCTGCGTGGGCGTCGAGAGCCATCGAGGGCAAAGCATGACGGGCAAGCGGTCGGTGAGCGCCTTCATCAACTCGTAGGAGAGGCTCCCCGCGCCGATGACCATCGAGGCGCGAAACTCGATCGTCTCGACGCCCGAGTCTCGAAGGATCGCCCCGACCTCGTGGCGACTACGCAGGTGAGGGGAGAGTTCCGGGTCGTCGGTCTCTCCCAGGCCACCCAGGTAAATCACGCGGGCGACGCCGGCCTGGCGCGCCGCCCTGGCGAAGTGGCCGGCCGCCTCGCGGTCCTCCTTCTCGAAGTCCTTGGAGTCGGACATCAGGTGGACGAGATAGTAGGCCGTGTGGACCCCCTCCAGCGCGGGCCCGAGCGAGGCCGGGTCGAGCACGTCGCCGGCCGCGATCTCCGTACTCTCCCCAACCTTGGGACGCAGCTTCTCCGGCGAGCGGGCCAGGCAGAGAACGCGCGCATCCTGTTCCTCCAGGAGCGGGAGCAGCCTGCCACCGACGTAACCACTTGCGCCGGTGAGAAGCACGATCGGTCGTCCAGCGTCGGGGGAGTCGGCCATCGCCTCGAAACCTCCTGTCCGCGATTTCGGGAAAAAAGCTGGTGAGTGACTATTATGGTGGTGTGGCGGGCTGGCGAACACCCGACGACCGAGACAAGGGCGGGAAATGGTCTCATTGAGACGACCTACGACGGAAATGGTCCTGGCTTTCCTGCGAGCGCAGGCCCAGCGGGGCTTCTCCTACCCGGAAGTTGGGGCCACCGCGGGCGAACTCCCTCACGGATACGTGGTGGATCGGACGCGAGTCGCGCTGGGCCGGGGAGAGGACCACTTCCACAGGGCCAGGGAAGCCCTGGGCCGCTGGGACCAGTTCCGCCTGGGATGGGTCGACGTCTGGCCACCGGGCACGCCGATCGCGAAGGATCAGGTGGTGGCGATCGTCGCCCGAACGCTGGGGCTCTGGTGGCTCAGCGCCTGCCAGATCGTCGACGTGGTGGACGAATCGGGGCCGATCCACCGTTACGGGTTCGCCTATGGGACCTTGCCCGACCACGCGGGTTCGGGTGAGGAGCGATTCCTGGTCGAGTGGGACCGCCAGACCGGGGAGGTCTGGTACGAGATCCTGGCCTTCTCCCGACCGCGATGGCTTGTCTCCAGGCTGGGTTACGGCTACATGCGCCACTTGCAAAAGCGCTTCGGGGCGGAGTCGGCCGCCGCGATGGTCCGCGCCGTCGGCGTGGAAGGTCCGAAACCGATCCTCAACGAGGAGACGACGACGTGAACGAGCCGAAGCCGAATTCGCACGAACGGTTCATGCGAAGGGCCATTGAACTGGGACGTCGCAACCCCAGGCTGCCGTTCGGGGCGTTGATCGTGGAACGGGACTCGGGAAAGGTCCTGGCCGAGGGCTGGAATCGGACCGAGCTCAACCCGACCTGGCACGGCGAGATCGACGCCATCAACCACCTCGCCAGCGCGCACCCGAGGTTCGACGGCAAGGGGCTGATCCTCTACAGCACCGCGGAATCCTGTCCGATGTGCCAGAGCGCCATCCTCTGGTCGGGCATCGGGGCGGTCGTCTTCGGTAGCTCGATTCGATTCCTCCAGGAACTCGGCTGGCGACAAATCGACGTCCTGGCCGAGGAGATCATTCGACGGACACCCTGGGGCCGTTGCGAGGTCACCACGGGAGTCCTTCGAGCCGAGTGCGACGCGCTGTTCGAGGCCGCCCTCCGTGAAAAAGGGGACGGAGTGAGTTCCTAGAGGTGAAAAAAGGGGACGGAGCGATTTTGGCGGATGCGCACAGTGCCTGATCCTGTCACAACCGGGCCGCGTTCCCGTCCGGGTGCCTCAAGAGTACGTGGGCCAGATCCGCCGGGGGGATGGCCGGGTCGAGGAAGATCCGCGCGAATCCCCTGGATAGGTTGAGTCCCCGGGGGACGTCCATCCGGGCTCCCTCGCGCGTGGCGGGGAACCGGGCGACGATCTCGCCGTCGTCCGGGGAGAGGGGAACGGCCCTCGGGTGCGTCACCAGGACCGTCGGGGGGATGCGTGTTCCGGAAGGCGTCGCGCGAAAGAGGACCGACCATCGACGGCGCGTCCATCCCTTGCGGCGGAACGTGTAGGTGACGGTCGATTCCTGGTTCGGGCCGGCGAGCACCAGTTTCGAGGTCGGCTCCGCGCCACTCGACGTGATGGTTCGGTCGTGCAGGTGGGAACGCGCGTAGACCGCCGCGTGCCACGGCCCGGCCGGCTCGACCGGGAGCGTGACGCTGAACAGACCCTCGCGGACGTACTCGGCCTCGGTGACGATCCAGACCAGCGCGCCCGGGTCGTCAGGGCCGCTGGGGGGCTCGCCCGCCCTGATCGCGACGACCGACTCGTCGCCGGAGGGCCCCCAGCGCCAGCGGAGGTTGACCCGGCCGTTGCCCACGCGCCAGGCCCGAAGGTCCGACGGGTCGTCAAAGGTGGAGAGCGCCGTCGTCTGGCCGACCGTCAAGATCCCCGCCCACGAGACCAGCGGCGTGTAGTGCCAGCGCGCCGAGGGGGGCGGGGCGTCGAACGTGTGATCCGGCGCGGTGACCTCGACCCAATCGCCCGACAGGTTGGCCACCTGCGCGGGGTTGAGTCGATCGCCAGGATCGTGGGGCAGGGGGGCCTCCGTCCGGATCAGCTTGACCTGGCCTCGGGACGGCTCGACCCAGTCGATCCGAAACCCGCCCTCCGCGACGGGGGTCAGCTCGGGGGGCTCCATCGCGGGGAGCCTGGTATGCGGCTGCGCCGAGACGATGACTCCACGCGACGCGCCGACGCGGCCCTCGGCGTTTCGGTAGATCGCGTAAATTCCATAGTGGTAAACCCGTTCGGTTTCGAGATTCGTATCCAGGGCGTGGTCGGGGTGAGCCTCAACCCGATCGCCGTCGTTCGGGCCGGTGGGGGGCGTCCCGCGCTTTCGGACGACCCGGACCTCGGTCGCGCCCCGGGGAGGGTTCCAGAACAGGGCGACCTCCCGCGCCCGGGTCTCGATCCGAAGGTCGCTCACCTCCGCCATCAGGAAGATCGGTCCAATCGCCACGGCCCCGACGGAGGCGATTCCGTCGCGACGACTCACCACGGCGTAGGAAACCAAGGTCCCGGGGGTGACTCCCGCATCCCAGAATTCGGCCTCGGGCGTCGAGCCGATGACGACCCCTTCGCCCGGGTGCTGGAACGCCGACTCGGCCTTGCGACGGATCAGGTAGTCGAGTGAGCCCAGGCCGTCGCTCGCCGGGGGGGACCAGCGAAGCCTCACCTTGCCGTCGTCGAAGTCGGCGGTCAGTTCGGTCGGCGGGTCGGGAGGACAGCGCCGAAGCCCCTCGATCGCCTCGGGAAGATCCACGGCGACGGCCAGGCTCTGGCGGTAAAGCTCCCGCGCGGCTTTCGGGTCGATCCGCTCCCGGGCCTGGCCGCGGGAGGCCAGCGCCCTGGCCTGGGTAAGGCCCCGGTTCGTCGCGGCCGTCGCGCTCAACCAGTCGGACGTCGTCGGGTTGACCAGTTCCCCCCAGGCGTCCAGTTCCCGTCGGGCGGCGACGAGTCGACGGTCGGCCTGGGCCAGTTCCCAGTTCGCGCGGGCCCTTTCGATCTCCAGTAAGCGCTCACGGGTCCGCTCCAGCCCCTTGCGGGCTCCGGCGTGGTTTGGCGCGTACTCCAGGGCGCGCTTCAGATGAGCCAGCGACGCGGCGTGATCGCGGGCCCGAAACGTCCGCTGCGCGGCCTCGAAGTGGCGGAGAAAGGGCTCGCGATCCGCCAGGAGAAAGCCGCACCCCTGGCAACGGGCCTCGTCCACCCAGGATACCCGCTGGCAGACCGGGCACGACCAGCGGAGCGATTCCCGGCAATGCCGGCAGGGCGCGGGCCCGGTCGCGCTGGCGACCTCGTCGTGATCGGTCAGACCCGAGCAGGATCGACATCTCAGGAGCCGGGCGGGGAAGTCGGCCCTCGGCGTCAATGAGGACCCGTTGCCGGCGACGGCCCCGAGCGTTCGGGCCGTTCGGGCGATCAAACGATCGGCGCGGTCGCGATCCAGCCCCAGCGCGTCGGCCTCCTCGCGCAGCGCCCGGGTGGTTCCCGGGTCCAGCGCGCTCAACCCTTTCAGGGCGAACGCGACCGACTCGGCGAACCGTTCCTCGGCTTCCAGGGCCAACGTCCGGTCATAACGGGCTCTCGATAAACTCGCGTTCAAATGCGATTGCGCGAGTGTGACGATTTCGAGCCAGGCGGTCTTCTCGGCGGTGACCTGCGACTTTCGCAGCCACCGCTGACGCTCGGCGTCGGCGCGCAGGATGACCTCCGCGGCGGGGGCGTCGCGGCTCACGCCGATGGCGTCGTAAAGGTCGCGCTTGCCCAGGTGGTCCAGGGCCACGCGGATCTGCCTGCGCATCACGGGATCGAGGACGTCGGGCGGCGGGTCGTCGCGATCGTCGTCGCGAGCCGCGGCGCGTTCAGTCCTCGTCGGAATCGACGCGACGAGCATGTCCAGGTCGGAGGCGGTCAGGCCCAATCGCGTCGCCTCGTCGCGCAAGAGACCGCGATCGGCGACGGTGAGGCCCCCCTTGGCGGCCCGAAGTCGAATCAAACGCTGCAAGGCGTCGAGCTTCCGATCGCGCTGGGCCTGGCTGACCGCCGATCGTTCGGCGTCGTACGCCGCGCGGCTCGACGGGTCGCCCAGAAGCGCCTGGCGGATCGCGGGGATCTGGTCGAGATAGGACTGGAACGTATGCTTGTTCTTGGGGTTCCGGGTCCCCGACGACCAGAACGGCTGCTTGCGGGCGAGCGCGGCCTCGATCGTGGAGCGATCCGAGGCGGGGTCGACTTCGAGGATCGCGTAGTAGTCGGGCACCATCGCCGGCCGCCGCCCCGCCGATCGGCCGGGCCCTCGACTGCGTCACGGGTCGCGTGGGATCTCCTGGTCAAGTTCCAGGCCGGCGGCCTCCGTTCCTGTCCATTCCATCAGGGTCTCCCCAGGTTCTCGCCGCCTCGCGGACGCGATCGGCGAGTTCCTCGTCGGAGAGTTGGGGGTCCGAAGTCGCCACCGAGACGACCTTGCCGGGCAACGGAACGGCCACCGAGCGCGAAGCGCCAAACCGTCTGAGCCAGAGCCCGGAGCCGTGATCCTCGGCGCATTCCTCGACCCGGGAAACGGCCACGTTCCCAGTGGTCTGGGCTCGGACGATCCCCAGATCGGTCCGACCCAGGGGAACGCTCAGGGTCGCCTCGGTGAACCCGGCGGCGACCTCGTTGGGCAAGTCGGGTGCCGCGGCGAAGGCGATCTGGACCAGTCGATCGCCGACTGGACGCCACCACCCGGCCGCGCGCGCGTCGAGCGCGGCGCGGAGGGCCTCCAGAGCGTCGGTCGGGGCGTTCGCGGCGTGGTCCATGTCGGCCGTCGCCGTCCGTCAGTTGACCTTGAGGAGTTCCACGTCGAAGTAGAGCGTGGAATTGGGCGGGATCACCGCGCCCGCTCCCCGGGAGCCGTAGCCTTCCTCGGCGGGAATCTCCAGCTTCCGATGTCCGCCCACCTTCATCCCGGCGACGCCCACGTCCCAACCCTTGATCACTCGGCCCGCGCCGAGCGGGAACGTGAACGGCTCGCCCCGGTCCCGGGAACTGTCGAACTTGGTCCCGTCCTCAAGCGTCCCGGTGTAATGGACGCTGACCGAGTCCCCGGGCTTGGCTTCCGCTCCGGTACCCGCGCGAAGGTCGGTGATCTTCGTCTTGAATTCGGCCATGAGAATATTCCTGGAAACGCGAACGGTTCCGCCTTCGGAACCTCCTGTCATGCTAACCGTTGGACGAGCCCCGCCGCAAGCCGTCGCGGAAGGTTGCTGGCGGGCTCGCGTCACAGTATCTTGACTCGCTCGTAACCGGGCAAGAACGTTGAGAGGGTTTTGGCGATGACACCGACGGTCAAGGTCACGGTCACCGAACGGCACGGCAGGCATTACGCCTCGACAGGCTCGGCGTGGGAGCCAGTGGTCGGCTACTCCAGGGCGGTTCGCACGGGAGATCTCATCACGGTGACGGGTACCGTCGGCGTGGAGGCCGACGGCACGTTCTCCGCCGACCTGAAGGCGCAAACTCGACGATCCCTGGAGATCATCCTCGCGGCCATCGAGGCCCTCGGCGGCAAGGTGTCGGACGTGATTCGCACGCGGATTTACGTCACCGACATTAGCCGTTGGAGGGAGGTCGGTGAGATCCACGGCGAGATCTTCGGGCAGATTCGCCCGGCGACGACGATGGTCGAGGTGGCCAGGCTGATCGACGACGCCGCCCTGATCGAGATCGAGGCCGACGCCGCCGTGGTCTCCTGACCTTCCGGTGGGCTCAGGGCTTCTCCTCGGGAACCTCCGCCTCCTCGGCGGTCAGGGCGTTGGGATCACCGTCCGTCGGCTGATAGAGGGGCAGGTAGCGGTAATACACTTCCAGGGTCAGCACCGAGAGCGAGGTGAGGAAAAGCCGACCCGCGCCGTGGCGATTCTGGGTCGACGCCCAGGTGTCGGGTTGGGGACTGTTGGGATCCCAACTTCCCCGGTCGCAGCCCACTCCGGTGACCTGCATCGAGACCAGGCCGTCGCGCACCCGGACGTTCCAGAGCTTCCAGTCGTCATTCTGCATGTTGTGCAGGAGCTGGGTCGCGTAATACCAATAGTAGATGTTCCTCACGCCGCTCTGTTCCAGGTCCTGGGCGACCATCGCCGCTCCCTTGACCAGAGGGGGGAAGTCCTTGGCCCAACCCAGGTACTGACGACTGAGCAACCCCTCGGCGGTCATCACCGGAGTGGCCGAGCCGCCGGGCAGGTAGGCGTAGGTGATTCGACTTGGGTCGGCCGTCGCGGCGTCGAGGAAGGTCTTGCAACCCCTGACGACGTTTCGAGAAATCTTCAGGCCGGCGAGCCGGGCGCTCCGCAGGGCGAACACCAGCCAGCCAACGACCGACGTGTCACCCGCCTGGCCGGGCCTGT
Source organism: Isosphaeraceae bacterium (assembly GCA_050249155.1). GTDB lineage: Bacteria > Planctomycetota > Planctomycetia > Isosphaerales > Isosphaeraceae > JBFWRA01. The sequence goes on from JBFWRA010000043.1 coordinate 8,590, forward strand.
ATCGCCAACCGCCGTCGATGGAGTTCTGGGTCCTGGCGATGTAATCAATGGCCTTTTGCGCCGGGACACGGAGTTTCGGGTCGGCCGAAAGTCCGTAGGCTTCACAGAGCGCCATGGCGGCGATGGCGTGGCTGTACATGAGGGTGTTTCGCCCGCCGCCGATGAAGAGGCTGCCGTCCCGTTGCTGGTGGTTGACCAGCCAGGCCAACCCTTTGCGAACATGCGTTTGATATCGGCTCTTGGCGGTGTGGATGTGCCCAGCGCCGAGCATTGGGAGCAAGGCCAGGCCGGTCGCGGCGGTGTCGGAGTCCAGGGTCTGATCCAGGGGGCAGCCGTCCCCCTGGCACCGAGGTTGAAAGTTCAAGCTCCAGCCGCCGTCCAGCCCCTGGTGTCGAGCCAGCCATTCCAGTCCCGCCTCGACCGATTTCTCCGACTCGACGGTTCCCCCTTCGCGCCGGACCATCTTGGCCCGGGTCATTTCTTGTCGGCCGGAGAACGGGGCGGTGAGGTCGTCGGCGAACAGACCAGTCGTCAGACCGGCGAGCGGCCTGGTCAGGCCGTCCCGGGTCAACCGTTTCGCGACGGCGGGGTTGACGGAGGCCAGTGGAGTCGCCTCGGGCAGGGGAGCGGTCAGTTCGGGCGTGGCGAACTCGGGTGCGAATCGGGCGACGGAGAGTGTCGGTTGGTTGATCACGTCGTCCTCGGGGCGGGGGGGCTCGATCGAAAGCGACGGAGGCTCGTCCGTCGAGTTCGTCGTGAATGGATCGCCCGCCCGTTCTCCCGGGGCCAGTGAGGTCAAGTCCTCGGTCAACTGCGTGGCGAACCGGCCGTCGAACGCCGGGCCTTCGCGTGCCGACGTGCCGGCGAACAGGTACACCGCCAGCACGACCAGCATCAACCCGTGGAGCAGCAGGCTGCCTCCCCACGAGGGAATCACCCGATGCGTTTCGCCGACCCTTTCCTCCAGTTTCCGCAGCCAGCGCCGCTGTTGAATCCGCAAGACTCGCTGAAAGCGGGGACGACGTCGATTCATGACCGTTCCCATTCTCGAGGAGCGAGGTCGGCGCGTCGGATCGAGAAAACCACTGTATTGTAAGCGACAATCCCCGCTCCGCCAGTCCCCGAGTTTTTTCGGGACGATTCACCCGGACCCGGCGCGTCCGAACTTTTCCAGAGCGTTTCCTTCCCCGGCGCGGGCTTCGCGTTACAATCAGGCTCCCGCGTGGGCCTGGCCTGGTCCGGCCCACCCCGCCACACACCCACCCACCCGGAGAACACCTGCGATGAGAACGTGCGTATTCTTTGCTGTTTTGGGGGTCGTCGCGATCGCCCCGCCGACGACGCTCCACGCCGCGCCGGTCGACACGGGCGTGCCCGACGCCAAGTTCGTGCCCATCTTCAACGGCGAGGACCTGACTGGCTGGCGCGGACTGAACCCGCACCGGCCCGCGTACGACAAGTTCGTGGCCCTGCCCAGCGCGGAGCGGGAGAAGCTCGTCGCGGAATGGACCGAGGACGCCAGGAAGCACTGGTCCGTCGAGCACGGAGAGCTGGTCAACGACGGCCATGGCGCGTATCTCGCCACCAACAAGGATTATGGCGATTATATTCTCAAGATCGAATACAAGACGGTACCCAAGGCCGACAGCGGGATCTATCTCAAGGGCGTGCCCCAGGTTCAGATCTGGGACTCGACCAACCCCGCCAAGTCCAGCAATGGCGAGGACAAGGGTTCGGGAGGTCTCTGGAACAACAGCAAGGGCGCGCCCGGCAAGGACCCCCTGGTCGTCGCGGACAGGCCGTTCGGCGAGTGGAACTCCTTCGTGATCATTCAGACCGGCGCCCGGACCACGGTGTA
>JBFWRA010000044.1:0-10382 GCA_050249155.1 Isosphaeraceae bacterium
ATGGAGTTCTCAAACGAGCGCGGGCAGAGACACCAGGACCGCGCGTCCACGTCGGCGAAAACCTCGCGAGCCCCCACGTAACGGATCGGTGCCGAGGTCGCGATCCAGGTCACGTCCGGCACGATCACCTCGTCCCCAGGCCCGACGCCCAGCGCCAGCAGCGAGAGATGAATCGCGGAAGTGCAGGACGGCAGCGCGATCGCGTGCTTTCGCCCCACGTACCCGGAAAATGCCTCCTCGAATTTATTGATATAAAGGTTGCAACGATCATACCAACCGTTGGTGACCGCGTCGGTCACGTAGCGGATTTCGCGCTCCGTGATCCAGGGCCCGGCGACGGGAACTCGATCCCTCGCCGTCATGGTTTCACGCATAAGAGATATCCTTCCGGGGCGACCGTCCAGAGCAGTTTGTCCTGGAGAGACTGATCCACGACGAAGCGGTCGCTCATGGTGAGAAACCGTCGGACCGCGGTCAACGGATTGTCGCCGGGGCCCCAAGGTCGGTTCGGAAAAAATGATTTTGGCATATGCTCCACGATCGTGTCGAACACGACCAGATAGCTTCCCGGAGTGACGACCGGAGAGTACGATTCCAATTCTTTTAAAACATGATCATGTGTATGATTGGAATCGAGGAAGACCATCACGGGCGACTTTCCACTGGCGAGTTCCTTGACCTGGCGAACCACGTCCTCGTCGATCGACGAGCCCTGGATGAGTTCGATGCGCCGCGAGAGCGGGTGGGATTCGATGATCGCTCGATTCTCGGGCCGAATGTCGACGTCCACCCCGACCACGCGCCCCGGACCTCCGATCAGCTCAAGGAGCGAGGCGGAAAGCAGCAGGGAACCGCCGTGAGCGACCCCGGTTTCCACGATCAATCGAGGGCGAACCCTCCAGATCAATTCCTGCACCGCCATGACGTCCTGAGGATATTGGATGATGGGTACGCCAAGCCAAGTGAAATTATATGAATATTTATATTCACATGATTTAAGAAAAACCTCGCGCGACGCATCCTGGAGTTCCGCGTCGGATGCCATGCGTCGGACGTTCTCGCCATTGTCGATCATGAGTCTAGATTCGCTCCACGCCGGACGCGGGCTGGGTTTCCCCAGGCGACCACGCGTTCCGGGAGATCTCGTGTGACGACCGAGCCCGCGCCGACCGTCGTGTACGCGCCAATCGATCTTCGCGGAAGGATGACGGACCCCGCGCCGATCATCGCGAAGTCCCCGACGGTCACACAACCGGCGAGGGTCGCCCCGGGCGCGATGTGCACGCCTTTCCCCAACGTGCATTCGTGATCCACGCTCGCCGCCGTGTTGACGATCGTCTCGAATCCGAGACGCGCTCCGACACAGACCGCGGCGCGCGCCAGAACCTGACAACTTTCGCCGAGGACGGCGTCCCTGGCGACGAACGCCGTCGGGTGTGTGACCGTCACGGGAAGCAGGCCCTGCCGTCTTAGAAACTCGTGAATCGCGACCCGTGCCGATCCTCGATCTCCCCCAATCGCGACGAGAAACCCAGTCGGTTCAGGGTGGGCGTCACGCCACTGGCGGAACCCTTCGACGCCGATCGAGATCGGCACTCCGGCGAGTGTCGAGACGGCTCGCGGATCGTTGTCAAAGAGGGCGACGATTCGTCGAGACGCGTGCGACAGGCACTCGGCCAAAACTTTCGAGTGCCCCGCGGCCCCCCAGATCACCACGTCCATCGGCGTGTCCAGGCCGTTCATGAGTCCGGGCTCGCCAGCGGTGCCAGGGCTCGATCTTTCGGTGAAATCGCCGTAACGACCAGAGGCCAGTCGATGGCGAAGGCTGGGTCGTCCCAGCGGACCCCTCTCGCGGCCTCGGGGTGGTATGAGACGGAGATCATGTAAAAGATCTCGGTGCCGTCTTCGAGGGTCTGGAACCCGTGGGCGCATCCTTTGGGGATGTACAGCGCCTTGCCGTTATCGGCCGACAACTCCGCGGCGAACCAGCGATGGCGCGTCGGCGAATGGGGGCGGAGATCCAGGACGACGTCGTAGACCGAGCCCCGGGTGCACCGGACCAGCTTGACCTCCTCATGGGGGGCCTCCTGAAAGTGCATCCCCCGGAGCGTCCCCTTCTTGTGATTGAACGACGCGCCGCAATGATCCAGGTCGACGTCGAGCCCTCGCTCGGAGAATTCCCGGCGCGACCAGGTCCGGGCGAAGTGGCCTCGCACGTCGGCGACGGGCTCGGGCTCGACGAGGAAGGCGCCTGGAATCGGGGTCTCCCGGATGATCATGACGGCCCCACGACCCTCGGAGTGGGCACGGGGATGAGGAATCGGCCTCCTCGGCGCAGGTATTCCGTTTGTTGTTCCAGGATTTCGTCGGCGAAGTTCCAGGTCAACAGGAGGACGGCGTCCGGCATCTCCTCGAGGAGTTTCCCTGGGGAGTGGATCGGGAGGCCGACCCCTGGCATTCGCCGGCCTTGCTTGTGGGGGCTTCGGTCGACGACGAACTCGATGAGGTCCGGGCCGATCCCGAAGGCGTTGAGCAGCGTGCTTCCCTTGGCCGCGGCTCCATAGGCGGCGAGTCTCTTCCCTTCGGCCCTCAGGCCGCGGAGGAGGCTGAGCAACTCCCTCCTGAGACGCTCGACTCGTCCCGCGAAGTCGCGAAAATGATCGGGCGAGGCGACCCCGTTGGCTTCCTCGATCAGAAGGCGGTCGACCGTCGGCCGGGGACCGAGCTCCGTCTCCGGGACGGCCCTGACGCGAAGGGAGCCCCCGTGGATGGCGACCCGGTCGACGCGCTCCGCGGCGAGGCCATGGCGCCTGAGGAGCGCCTCCAGGGCCGTGAGCGAGTAATAAAACAAATGCTCATGATAGATGGTGTCGAATTCGACTTTGTCGAGCATGTCGCCGACGTAGGGGGTCTCCATGACGAAGGCCCCCCCGGGCTTGAGGAGTTCGGCGACCCCCGCCACGACGCCGTTGACGTCGGGGACGTGCGCCATGACGTTGTTGGCCAGAATGAGGTCGGCGCGTCGGCCCTCGGCCTTGAGCTTGCTGGCGAGTTCCTTCCCGAAGAACTCGACGACCGTCGGGATGCCGCGTTTCCTCGCGGTCGCGGCCACGTTCTCGGCGGGCTCGATTCCGAGGATCGGCACGCCGGCCTCTTGAAAATACTGGAGGAGGTACCCGTCGTTGCTGGCGATCTCAACCACCAGGCTTTGGGGCCCCAGTCCCCGATCGCGGACGAGCGACTCAGCCGATCGCCTGGCGTGCTGGAGGGTCGTCTCGGAGTAGGACGAGAAGTAGGGGTAATCGCGGAACATGACCTCGGGCGGCACCGTCGCGGTGATCTGCGCCAGGGAGCAGTGATGACACACGACGAGGTCGAGGGGAAAGCGAGCCTCGGGGGAAGCGTCGGGGCGGGCCTCGGCTGGCTGAAGGGCGTTGGCCAGCGGGGTGTTCCCCAGTCCGAGGACCAGTTCGAGTGGGCCGGCCCCGCACGATCGGCAGGCTGAGATCGGGTTCATCGGGGGCCCTCCAGATGGTCGCGATACCACGCGACGGTTCTGGCGATCCCCTCGGAGAGGCTGAACTGGGCGTGCCAGCCGAGGTCTCGGGAGGCCCGGGTCGGGTCGAGCCACTGGTCGGGGATTTCGTTGGCGGCGTCGCCCCGGACGTCGGGCTCCAGGTCGGGTCTGCCGCACGCTTTGAGGATTTCCTGGACGAGTTCCAGCACCCGAACGACGGCGTTGTGCCCGAAGTTATAGGCCGAGCCGATCAGTTCCCGACGGGTCGCGAGGGTCTCGGCGAGGGTGAGGTAGGCCCCGACGCCATCCTCGACGTAGAGATAGTCTCGCCCGCTCTTGCCATCCGACCGGATCAACGGACGTTCCCCCTTGAGCGCGGACCGGATCGTGCCTGGAATGATTCGGTTCCAGTTCAGGTCGCCGCCTCCGTAGAAGTTGCCGCATCGCGTGATGGCGACGGGAAGGCCGTAGGTCGACGCGTACGATTGGCCGATGAGGTCGGCGCACGACTTGCTGACGTCGTAGGGGTGTCGGCCCCGCAGCGGGGTTTCCTCGTCGTAGGGCAGGCGTTCGGCGTGGCCGTAGGCCTTGTCGGAGGACGCGAGGATGATTTGCTTGACCAGAGGACTGCGGCGGCCAGCTTCCAGGAGCGACCAGGTGCCCTCGATGTTCGTCTGGAACGTGGAGATTGGATTCCGGTTGGCGATTCCCACGATCGCCTGCGCGGCGAGGTGAAACACGGTGTCGATTTCGTACTCGCCGAGAATCCGTTCCAGGACCGCTTGATCGCGAACGTCCCCGCGGACCGACTTGACCTGACCAGCCAGTCCGCGGGTCTGAAACAGCGACGCCGGCACTTGGTCTCGGATCAGGCAGACGACGTCCGCTCCGAGTTCCAGGAGTCGGGAGACGAGCCACCCGCCGAGGAGACCGGTGGCCCCGGTCACCAGGGTCGGCCTATCGGTCCAGAAACCGGTCACGGCCAAACCTTCCAAGGGGGTGATCCTCCGGCCCATAGCGATTCGAGGAGCCGCTTGTCGCGGATCGTGTCCATGCACTGCCAGAACGCCTCATGACGGTAGGCCATCAGTTGGCCGTCGCTGGCCAACCGTTCCAGGGGCTCGCGCTCCCAGTGGGTCAGGTCTCCTTCGACGTAGTCGAAAACGCCGGGCTCCAGGACGAAGTAGCCGCCGTTGATCCAGCCGTCGCCGAGTTGCGGTTTCTCGGTGAAACGGACGACACGGTCGCCCGAGAACTCGAGCCCTCCGAATCGCGCGGGAGGGCGGACCGCCGTCACCGTGGCGAGCTTCCCGTGCGCCTTGTGGAACGCGACGAGGCGGTCGAGATCGACGTTGGACACGCCGTCGCCGTACGTCATCAGGAACGTTCCGTCGTCGAGGTGTTTCTCGAGCCGCTTGAGGCGTCCTCCGGTGATCGTGTGATACCCGGTGTCGACCAGGTGGAGGGTCCAGTCGTCTTCGAGGGGGGGCTGGCGCTCGACCTTTCGCGAGCCCAGGGAGATCGTCAGGTCGCCGTTGAACTGAAGGTAGTCGAGAAAATACCGCTTGATCGTCGTCCCCATGTAGCCCAGGGCGATATAGGCTTCCCGATGTCCGTGATGCGCGTAGTGTTTCAGGATGTGCCAGAGGATCGGCTGGCCTCCGATTTCCACCATGGGCTTGGGCCTGGCCTCGGTTTCCTCGGCGAGTCGGGTTCCAAGACCTCCCGCGAGAATGACCACCTTCATTCGACAAGCCCCTTCATCGAGGACGACGTGGCCTCTCCTCCGATCGCGGTCGTCCATCGCAAGAGGGGGCGGACGACGCCTGGAACACGTCCCGCGTAGTCGCCGCGAGCCGAGTCGCCGTCCGTGCTGTCGACCACCTGAAAGGCGACGGCGTCGCGCTCGAAGAAGTGAACTCGCAGCGACGTCATGGTGCTGATCGCCGCGCCGACGACGAGGGTGCCCTCGGAGAGAAAATTGCCGGGCACCCAGGCGGTGCTGACGTATCGTCCCGCGGGGCGAGGCCGTCCGCGCCATTCCGGTTCGAGTTCCTGAGTGACGAAGACGCAAACGCCTTCCTCGTTGTGGAAGTGCAAATTGGGAACCAGGACGTGACCCGGGATTCGGACCTCGTACTCCATTTCGATGCCGACTGGATTTCGGATATCGATGGAGGCGACGACCCGACCGTCCTCGGAGCGGACGCGGACGGCCCGGAGCCGGACGATCTCGTTGCCGGGGGCCTCGCCGAGGTCGGGCCATTCTCGGGCCGCGGTGGTTCCCAGATTACCCACGAGATACGTGCCGACGACCTCATGGGAAGGGCCGTCCTGGACGACTCGCCCCTCGTCGAGGAGGATCGTTCGCGAGCAGAGCCTCGTGACCGCGGGCATGCTGTGGGAGATGAACAGGACCGCCCTCCCTTGCTGGCCGACGTCCTCCATCTTGTTCAGGCATTTCCGTTGGAAGGAGGCGTCACCGACGGCGAGGACCTCATCGACCAGAAGGATCTCCGTTTGGAGGTGCGCCGCGACGGCGAACGCCAGCCGGAGGTACATCCCGCTGGAGTAGTGCTTGACGGGTGTGTCGATGAATTTGGAGACGCCGCTGAACTCGACGATCTCGTCGAACCGTCGGCCGATTTCCAGGCGGCTCATCCCCAGGATCGCGCCACTGAGGTAGGTGTTCTCCCTTCCCGAAAGCTCGGGGTGGAACCCGGTGCCGACCTCCAGGAGTGAACCGACCCGGCCGAAGAGTTCGGCGTGACCGACGGTCGGCGGCGTGATCCGGGTCAGGATTTTGAGCAGCGTGCTCTTGCCGGCCCCGTTGCGGCCAATCACGCCCACCACCTCACCGGCCCTCACTTCGAAGCTCGCGTCGCGGAGGGCCCAAACGGTTTCCTCCTCGGCCGGTCCTGGTCGGTCGGACCTCCCGATCGCCCGAGCCCGTCTCAGAGGGGCCATGACCTTTCGCGTCAGAACCTCGCGGAGGGTCTGATACCTGGGCTTGACCGCCTCGATCCTGTATCGCTTTCCAAGCTCTTCGGCCCGGATGGCCACGTCGCTCATGCGGGCCCTCAGATCATGTCGGCGAACGTGCGTTCCATCCGCCGGAAATAGAAGGCCCCCGAGACGAGAAGGGCGAGGGCCGAGGTCGTCGACGCGGCGAGCGTCGTCGCCGAAAGCTCCGGGGCCCCGACGACCGCCCAACGAAAACCGTCGATCACCCCAACCATCGGGTTCAAGCCATAGGCGGCCCTCCAGGAAGGAGGAACCAGGCTCGACGGGTAGGCGATGGGGGTCGCGAACATCCAGAATTGCGTCAGGAAAGGGACCACGTATCGAACGTCCCGATACTCGACGTTCAAGGCCGAGAGCCAAAGGCCGACCCCGAGCGCGGTCGCGACGCTCAGGAGGATGAAAAGAGGGGCGATCGCCAGGCCAGGCCCGGGCGCGACGCCGTAATACGCCATCATCGCCAGGAGCATGAGAAAGGCCATACCCAGGTCGACCAGGCCGGAGAGCACCACCGAGATCGGCACGAGAAGCCTCGGGAAATAGACTTTCTTGATCAGGTTGGCGCTCCCCACGAGGCTATTGGAGGACAGGGACATGGCGACGCTGAAGTAGGTCCAGGGAACCAGGGCCGCGAAGGCGTATAGCGGGTAGGGAACGCCGTCGGAGGGGATCCTGGCGAGCCTGCCGAAAAAGATGCTGAACACGAGCATGGTGAAAAACGGCTGAAGGATCGCCCACGACGCCCCCAGCGCCGTCTGCTTGTAGCGGACCTTGACGTCGCGCCAAACCAGGAACATCGCGAGTTCGCGGTAGCGCCAGAGCTCGGACAATTGGAGCCTGGCCCATCCCGAGACGGGCTCGATCCGGATTCCCTGACGCGCCTCGATGGGATGGGAGGCCGCCGCCGTTTGCGACGTCTCTTCGGCGATCGTCATCCCGTCGCCACCTCCGCCGGGGACCGTTGAAGGCCCTCGGCGACCGCGGCGACCACGGTCGACTGTTGGTCCCTGGTCAGTTCCGGATAAATCGGAAGCGCGATCGTCTCGGCGGCCGCCCGTTCGCTCTCGGGAAAATCCCCCTGGCGGTATCCCAATCCGACGAAGCACTCCTGAAGATGCAAAGGCACCGGGTAATAGATCTCGCAACCCACCCCTCGATCCCTCAGGGTCTGAATGACCCGATCACGCCGGGGAACGCGAATCACGAATTGATTGTAAACGTGCTTGCCGTTGGGGGCTTCCGTAGGAAGCCCGACGCCTCCCGAGGCGGGATCGTCGATCCCCGCCTCCGCGAACAACTGTCGATACGTCTCGGCGTTCCGGCGGCGGGCCTCCGACCAGGCGTCCAGCCTCTTCAACTTGACCCGGAGAACCGCGGCCTGGATCGCGTCGAGTCGAAAATTGCCACCCACGACTCGATTGTGATATTTCGGGCGAAAGCCATGATTTCGGTAAAGGCGGAGGCGGTCGGCGATCTCGGGATCGTCGGTGAGGACCATCCCGCCGTCGCCGTATCCTCCCAGGTTCTTCGACGGGAAGAAACTGAGGCAGCCATACTGACCAAGCGAACCCGCCCGACGTCCCTGGTACTCCGCTCCGATCGCCTGGGCGGCGTCCTCGACGACCACCAGATGATGACTCCGAGCCAGTGCGAGGATGGGCCCCATGTCGGACGACTGACCGTAGAGATGGACCGGCATGACGGCCCGGGTTTTCGATCCAAGAACCCCGGCGATGGCCGAGGGATCGAGGTTGTACGTGACCGGGTCGATATCCACGAAAACGGGGATGGCCCCCAGCCTGGCGATCGCCCCGCCGGTGGCGAAAAACGTGTAGGGGGAGGTGACGACCTCGTCGCCGGGCTTGATCCCCGCCGCCATCAGCGAGACCAGAAGCGCGTCGGTCCCCGAAGAGACCCCCACTCCGTGCGAGACCCCGCAATACTCGGCGATTTCCCGCTCCAGGGCCTCGACCTCGGGTCCGAGGATGAACCCCTGGGACTCGACCACACGGTCGATCGCCTCACGGATCTCCTCGCGGATGGTTCGATGCTGAGCCTTCAGATCGAGAAGCGGGACACTGGTCACGAACGTCCTCCCATCGGCCGATCCTCAGGCCAGTCAAGGCACCGAAGCGCGCCAGGCCGCTCTTCGTGATACCGCCAGCCGCTCTCGGGACAGACAAGGTTTCCTTCCGAATCGACGGCCGAGAGCCGGTGGCCATGACGACTCATCCAGCCCTTGCGGACCGCGGGGACGCCGACGACCAGGGCGTAGTCCGGCACCACTCCTCGGACCACCGCGCCGGCCCCCACGAAGGCGTACCGGCCGATCTCGGCTCCGCAGACGATCGTGGCGTTGGCTCCGATCGTCGCTCCACGGCGAACCACGGTCCTCATGTAGCTCGATCGCCTGGGTACCTCGGACCGGGGGTTGATCACATTGGTGAACACGCAGGAAGGCCCGCAAAACACCTCGTCCTCGAGAACCACTCCCTGATAAACCGAGACGTTGTTCTGGATCTTCACGCGATCGCCAATCTCGGAGCCAGTCGCGACGAAAACGTTTTGCCCAAGATTGCACCCCGAGCCAATTCGAGCGCCTGTCATGACGTGACAGAAATGCCAGATTTGGGTTCCAGCGCCAATGTTCGCGGGAAGGTCGACGACGGCCGTCGGGTGCGAGAAGTAGGACGGCTCGGTCACATCGGACATAACGCCCCCACTCCCTCTCGGGCTCGAAGGCCCTCCAATGGCAGGCAGACCGGCTGACCATTGAGAACCAGCGAGCGCTGGGCCGCCTGAAGCACCTGAAGAACCCTGAGCCCGCTCCGACCGTCGGTCAGGGGAGGCTCGCGGTCCTGGACCGCCTGAAGGAACGCCCGGCATTCCCGCTCCAGGGGCTCAGTTGAATCAAATGGCACTTCTATTCCTTCTCCTTGATGCGGAATTGGCTGTCCCTCCAGGAAGTCGACCCGCTTGTCGTGCAGAATCAGCTTCTTGTTGACGTCGTCAAAGCTCGCCATCCGACGATCCCCGACCACCACCAGCCTTTGCTCTCGAAAGGGATGCAGCCAGGAGACGTGAACATGGGCCCTGACTCCGCTGTCAAACAACAAGTGAGTCACCGTCACGTCCGCGACCCGGGCTTGCAAGTAGCTTCCTCCGCAGGCGATCACCTGCGACGGAAGCGTCCCGGCGAGCCGCAGGATCACCGCGACGTCGTGCGGCGCGAAGCTCCAGAGAATATTCTCCTCACGGCGAATCTTGCCAAGACTTAAACGATTTGAGTAGATATATTGAAATTTGCCGAGTTCGCCCTCGCGCGAAAGCCTCAAAAGCTCGACCACGGCCGGGTGATATTCCAGAACGTGCCCGACCATCAGCACCAGGCCACGAGCCTCGGCCAGGTCGACCAGCTCCTCTCCCTCCCTGGAGGAGAGAGCCAAGGGCTTCTCCACGAAGACGTCCTTGCCCGCCAGAAGCGACCGACGAGCCAGCTCGTGATGTGTCTCGGCGGGCGTCGCGATCGCCACCGCGGCGACGTCCGACCCGAGAACCCGCTCCAGATCGTCGACGACGGGAACGTTCGGAGCCCGTTCGCAGGCCAGGGCCCGGCCGTTGGCCGTGGCTTCACAGACCATCGCCAACGCGCCCAGCGCTGAAAAATTACGGACGAGGTTCTTTCCCCAATGCCCGCATCCGACCACGGCGACCGATGGAACTGAACTTGTCATGCGTTGATCCCGGAATTTCATCGCGGTCCCGATGCGCGCCTCGGTTGGTCCGGACTCCGACCCCGTCGGTTGCCGACGCGTCCCAGCAACCCGCTTGATCCCGATAAACT
>JBFWRA010000045.1:0-10293 GCA_050249155.1 Isosphaeraceae bacterium
GGATCGCCTCGGGCCTTCCTTACGGTCGTCCCGAGGATCCGACCGTCGCCCGCATCGAGGTTCGGCCCGACGCGCGCACCCTGGCCCGGGGGACCAGGCAACAAATCGTAGTCACCGCCCACTACACCGACGGCTCGACCGAGGACGTGACCCGCTGGGCGCAGTATCAGTCCAACGACACGGAGGTGGCGACCGTCGCCGAGGGGGGCATGGTCGAGACGCGCGACCTCTCCGGGCTCGCGGCGGTCATGGCGCGTTACCAGGGTCAGGTCGCCGTCTTCCAGGCGACCGTTCCGCTCGGCCGACCGATCGAATCCGCCCCAGCGTTCGCGGTCAAGAACCTGATCGACACCGCGGCGCTCAACCAGTGGAACGCGCTGGGGCTGGTGCCCTCCGAACCCTGCACCGACGCCGAGTTCATCCGCAGGGCCTCCCTGGATATCACCGGAACGCTCCCCACGGCCGAGGCGGTCCAGGCGTTCGTCGCCGAGACCGACTCCAACAAGCGCGACCGTCTCGTCGACAAGTTGCTGGAACGGCCGGAATACCCCGCCTACTTCGCGATCAAGTGGGCCGACGTCCTCCGCAACAAGCGGGAGAACAAGGCGGACTTCCAGCGCGGGACGTTCACGTTTCACGACTGGATTCGCGAAAGTCTCACCCGGAACGTGCCCTACGACCAGTTCGTCCGCGAGATCCTGGCCGCCAGCGGCACGCCGTCGACCGCCCCGCCCGTGCAGTGGTATCGCCGGCTCAAGGCGGCGGACGCCTTCGTCGACGACACCGCCCAGGTCTTTCTCGGCATGCGGCTCCAGTGCGCGAAGTGCCACCACCACCCCTTCGAGAAGTGGAGCCAGGACGACTATTACGGCTTCGCCGCGTTCTTCGCGCGTGTTGGGCGGAAGACCGCCCAGCCCGGCACGCCGATGAACAACGATAGCGAGGTGGTGATCTTCGCCTCGAGGACGGGGACCGTCAACCATCCCAAGAGCGGCAAGTCGATGACGCCCAAGGGGCTCGGCGGTCCTGAATTCCCCTTCGCCAACCTGGTCGACCCTCGTCAGAAACTGGTCGACTGGATGGCCGACCCGGCGAACCCGTTCTTCGCCAAGGCCGTCGTCAATCGCTACTGGGCGCACTTCTTCGGGCGTGGCGTGGTCGAGCCGATGGACGACCTTCGGGAGACCAACCCCCCCTCGAACCCGGAACTTCAGAACGCCCTGACCGACGACTTCGTTCAGAATGGGTACGACCTCAAGCGGCTCGTCCGGACGATCTGCACCAGCCAGACGTACGGGCTATCCAGCGTCCCCAACGAGTACAACGCCCGCGACAAGCAGAGCTTCGCGAGGCATTACCCGAAACGGATGACCGCGGAGGTGCTGCTGGACGCGATCTCGGCGCTGAGCGGCGTCCCAACGGCCTTCGGAGGGATGCCCGCGGGCACCCGGGCGATCGAACTGCCCGATGAGAGCGTGGCCTCCACGTTCCTGGACACCTTCGGCCGACCGAAACGCGACACCGCCTGTGAATGCGAGCGCGTGACCGACGCGAGCCTGGGCCAGAGCCTCATGCTCCTGAACTCGGCCGAAGTCCAGGCGAAGCTCACCGCCGCGGGAAGCACCGCCGAGCGTCTGGCGAAGGACGCCGGACCCGACGAGCCCAAGATCGAGGAGATGTTCTGGGCCGCCTTCGGTCGCGCCCCCTCCAGCGGAGAGACCGCCAGCGCCCTGAACCACCTGGCCAAGAATCCCGAGACACGCCGGGAGGCGTTCGAGGACATTCTCTGGGCCCTGATCAACGCCAAGGAGTTTCAGTTCAACGACTGACCTTCTTCCGCCATCCGCCGACCGACCGCGTCTCGACGTAGGGAGACTCCGCGATGCTTGAACTGAACGGGCCGGCGTCCCGGCGTTGCGACGGACTGAGTCGACGGAGCCTGCTTCGGGCGGGCATGCTCGGCGTCACCGGGCTGGCATTGCCCGAGTGGCTTCGGGCGACCGCCGCGGCCCGGGAGGCCGGCCGACCCTCTCCGCGCGACCTTTCCGTGATCCTCGTCTGGCTCGACGGCGGACCCCCGCAACACGAGACCTACGACCCGAAGCCGGACGCCCCGGTCGAGTTTCGAGGTCCACTCGGCTCGATCGAGTCGGCGGTGCCGGGGGTCCGACTCTCGGAACTGCTTCCGGGGCACGCGCGATTGATGGGCAAGGCCTCGGTGATCCGTTCGGTCCACCACGGCACGGGAGACCACTTCGCGGCCGCGCACTGGATGCTCACCGGCTACAAGGGGTCCAACGCCAACGACCTCGCGCCGCAGTACCCGTCGGCGGCGTCGATCATCAGCAAGCTCAAGGGGGCGAGGCGATCGGGCATGCCCGCCTACGTGGGCTTGCCCAACACGCACTCGGTCGGTCTGGTCCCGGGCTACCACGGCGGGGCCTACCTCGGCGTGGCCTACAACCCGTTCTCGGCCGACGGGGACCCGAATTCCGACGGCTACACGGTGCCCAACCTCGCGCTTCCCGGAGGAATGACCGCCGATCGATTCCACTCGCGCCGGGGGCTGCTCCAGGCGTTCGACCATGTTCGACGCGACGTCGACGACTCGGGTTTGATGGAGGGTCTGGACCAGTTCACCCAGGACGCCTACGCGATGGTGACCAGCGACGACGCTCGGGACGCCTTCGATCTCAAGCGGGAAGACCCCAGACTCCGCGATCGTTACGGACGCCACCAATGGGGGCAAAGCGCGCTGATGGCCCGCAGGCTCGTCGAGGCCGGCGTCCGATTCGTGACCCTCACCTTCGGCGGTTGGGACTATCATTCGAGCCTCGACAAGGGCATGAGGCGTGTCCTACCCGTCCTCGACGCGGCGGTCGCCACGCTCGTGGAGGATCTCGATCAGCGCGGCCTGTTGGACTCCACCGCCGTGATCGTGATGGGCGAGTTTGGCAGGACCCCCAGGATGAACAAGACCGGGGTTCCCGGTGCCGATCCCATCCCCGGTCGCGACCACTGGGGGGAGGTCATGAGCGTCTTCCTTGCCGGTGGCGGCTTCCGAGGCGGTCAGGCCGTCGGGGCGTCGAATGGCAAGGGCGAGGTGCCCCAGGATCGACCGATCACTCCAGCCGACCTGCTCGTGACGCTCTATCACCAGATGGGACTCGACCCGGAGACCGCCTTCCTCAATCGCGCCGGTCGACCCATCACCATCGGCTCGACGGGTCGTGTCATCGGCGAACTCATCTAGCGAAGGTCCCACGAAACACGCCAAGGATGGTTCTCCAACGAGTTGGCGGCCACCCGGACGCGATCGAGAACGGGGCGTCAATGCCCAGCGGCCCGGACCGGTGTGACCGGCCGGGCCGTCTTCTTGAATCCAGGCCACCGCGCTTGCAACGCCGCCGCCGATCGGCTCAGATGACCGCGGCGAGGCTAATCCACTTCCTTGCCTCGATTCGCCTCGCGCGATCGATCAATCCATCGTGTCCCGTCCGTTCCCGCCGCGACAAGGGGTCCAGACATGATCCAACTCGGCACCATCACGTACAACATCGCCAAGGACTGGGATCTCCCCACGTTGCTCAAGAAGCTCGAAACGCTGAAATACCAGGGGGTTGAGCTGCGCACCACGCACGCCCACAAGGTCGAGGTCGACCTTGACGCCTCCCGGCGGCGCGAGGTGCGCAAGATGTTCGAGGATTCCCCCGTCGAACTCGCCGGGCTGGGCAGCGCGTTCGAGTATCAGGCCACCGACGCGGCGGTCGTCAAAAAGAATATCGAGGGAACCAAGGAATACGTTCGGCTGGCCCACGACGTCGGCGCGCCTGGCGTGAAGGTCCGCCCCAACGGCATCCCCCGAGGGGCCGACCTGGACGCCACCCTCCGGCAGATCGGCCGCGCTCTCCACGAGGTCGGCGAGCACGCCCAGGGATTCGGCGTCGAGATCCGGGTCGAGGTCCACGGCGCGGTCACCCAGCTCTTGCCGAACGTCGCCAAGATGATCAAGTACGCCGACCACCCCAACGTCTACGTCTGCTGGAACTCGAATCCCACGGACGTCGTGAACGGTTCGATCCGGGAGAACTTCGCCCTGGTGGCCGACAAGATCCGCGAGGTTCACCTCCGCGACCTCTTCGACGAGCAATACCCCTGGCGCGACCTCTTCTCACTGCTCGAAAAACAAGGGTACGAGGGCTACACGCTCGCCGAGATCCCCGAAAGCGCCGACCCCGAGCGCGTGCTCCGCTACTTCCGGGCACTCTGGCTGGCCTACCAGCCCGGCGCGGGGGCCTGAACCTCGCACGAACGAATCAGCAGCGCGAGGATCGACAGGACCAGGGGCCCGAACAGGAACCAGTAGACCAGGCCGCGCATCACGCTCCGCCTTCGGCGGCCCGACTCGGGTTCCAACTGGTCCCAGGCGTCCTCCAGGTCCTCCTCGATCGTCGGACTATTCCAGGACTGATCGAGGAGGATGCGGGCGTCGTGAACGAGTGGCTCGGGCACCTGGAGCTTGGTCCCGCCGGTCGCCAACTGATACATCGACCGGGTCGCCATCCTTGATCCTTCCAGAAACGTCGGGATGCCTTCCGCCTCCAGCCGGAGCCTGGGCCCCTCGGCGTCCAGAGGATCGTTGAACGTCCGTAGCGTCACCCAGCGCGTTCCCGGGGCGAACCCTGGACTCCGCCGAGGCCCCCCTTCCAGGACCAGGTCGTGCTTCGGGCAATGGGCGTCGACCGGCAACTTCCAGTACGACTCGCAAACCGGGCAGTATCCCCGCGCGACGATCCGGTCCCCGCAGTGGCCGCAGATCGATTCGTGCGCGGCGGCATCGAGTCGGCAACGCGCGCAGAATCGCGGACCGGCGACGGCGTCGTCCCAGTCACGATCGACTCCCTCATCCGAGTCGTCCAACGTCCACCTCCCGAACGGATCATCGAATCGAGGCGCCGCCCCGACCTCCAGCGTGGGAGCGCCGGTTGGCTTCGTTTCGCGCGGCGCCGAGCGGCCGCGGTCCGGCGACCCGACCCGCGGCGGGACTCTACCCTCGACCCCCCTCGCAACACGTCTCGCAGATCGTCCGGCATCGCGAGCACTGAAGCTTGCCCCGGATCTCGATCAACCGACCGCCACAGACGACGCAGGCGAGCGTCGTCGGGGGCGGCTCCGGTCTCGCGCCGGAGGGGTCCGATCGGGTCGGGTGATCTGAAGACTGGCTCACGGAAACCTCACTTGCCAAGAACGACCCGCGCCCTCGCCGGAGAACCCGGAGCGTCCTCCAGCGACACGGCCAGGCCCTCAAGGCGCTCGTTGAGCCCGACGGCCAGCGTCACCGTGTGAAGGCCGGGCGTCAGGTCCAGGGTGATCGCCTTCGACGGTTCCACGGTGGTCCCGTCGACCCAGATCGTCAAGCCCGACGGATCGTTGAGCGAAAGCTGGACCGGGCCCGGGGTCGTGACGTCGAGCTGGAATCGGGCGAACCCCGTGGGGCCGATCCCAGCGCCCGAGCCGGGCAGGGGGCCGAGTTGGAACGGAGGCAACGCGTCCTTGGGAAGGTCACCCGCGACCTGGCTGTAGGCGGGCGACCAGGTGAGCGCGCCCCCCCCTCGACCGTTCAGATCGACGTAACGGTTCCCAATCTCGGCGACGGTCTGCAACCCCCAGCGCCTCAATTCGGTGTACGCCGCCGGGGTCACCTCCAGCACCTGCCAGCGCCTGACCATCCGCGCCTTGCTCAGCGAGTAAGGCCCGATCTTGCCGAGTTCCGAGAGGAATCGGACGAGGTCCACCAGCTCCGCGCGGGTCAAGGGCTCCACCAGCCCGGCGGGCATCAGCGAGCCTCCTGGCTTCTGCTCCTCGATCCGGGAGAGGGGAATGGCGACCTCGCGGTCCTCGGCGTCTCGAAGAACCAGCTCCTGGTCGTTCTGTCGAACCTTGATCCCCGAGATGATCTGACCGTCGGTCGTCGCGACCACTGTGGAATGGTAATTCTCCTTGATCGCCTTGCCCGGTTCGACCAGCGAGTCGAGCAGGTAGTCGGCCGGAGCGCTCGCGCCGACGCTCTCCAGGCCGGGCCCGACCAGGCCCCCCGCGCCTCCGATGGCGTGGCACTTGAGGCACTGGTTTTCCGGCTTTCGGAAGACCGCCTCGCCGCGACGGGCGTCTCCCTGGCTCGCCACGTCGGCGAGCAACGCGAGCGTTTCCGGCCCGGTCAGAGGCTTCGGCGCGTCCCCAAGCCCCCCGGCCTGGCGGAGCGCCTGAACGAGGGCGGGATCTTCGGGACCGGAGGCCCTGGCGGCCCGAAGCGCCAGCTTGACGGCGTCGGGCGGAAGGGTCCGCCCCTCCAGGGCCTTCGCCAGCGCGGAGGTTCCCCCCTTGATCCTGGCGAACCTCGCGACGACCGCCTCGGCCTCCGACGGGTCGCGTGACTCCGAGAGCCAGGCGACCGCCTTGCCCGCGCTGGCGACGGGGTCCAGTCCCGCCAGGGCGAGCAGGGCCGTCGCCTGAACGGTCCTGGGCGTCTCGCCACCGGCCAGTCGATCGAGGGCCGCGCGGGCCTCGGGGCTTCCGAGTTGCGCGAGGGCGTCGATGGCGGCTTCGCGAAGCGATCGATCGTCGGAGGCCGAGCGCGCCAACCCTTCGAGACGATCGCGGAGCGTCCCGAGCTTCCATACGCCCGCGACGCGAACGGCCGCCGCCCTCAGGTCGCGATCGGCGGCGTCCAGCAGAGGCGCGACCCGGGAAAGGTCCCCTTCGGGGAACACCTGACGTTGCCTGGCCGCTTTCTCCAGGCCGCCCAGGAGCGCGGCCCGTCGAGAGGCGGGCGGTCCTCCCTCCTTCAACGCCAGTTCGAAGATCGCCGCGAGGTCCGCCGGCTGGCCGAGCGTCGCGGCCAGCGTCAGGGCGCTCTCCTCCTGGGCTTCGGGGATCGCCCCGTCGCGCAGGGCCGCCAGCAGGGGGCCGACGACCTCTCCAGAGCCGACCGCCTGAAGGGCGAAGATCAAGCGCTCGGGCTTGCCTTCCAGGTCGAACCGACCGGCCTTCACCTCGGGGAGCCAGGCGGGGGCCAGATCTCTCGCGGTCAGCCAGAGGGCGTAGTCGAGAAACCGGTCCACCGGGCGATCCAACGCCCGAAGCGCGACGCTGGCCGCCCTGGCCGTCCCGAGCGCCGCCAGTGACCGAACCGCCTCCAGCCGGACCCTCGGGTGGTCGTCGCGGACCCGATCGGCGAGCGGGCCCAGGGGATCGGAGAGTCGGTTGGACCAGTACCGGACGACCCGGGTCGCCGCGCCTCGGACGTTCGGGTCGTTCGATCGGAGCAGGGTGTCCAGAAGCGCGGGTTCGACCACGTCGAGCGATTGATAGGTCCAGAGGGCTTCCAGACGCTGGTGCTCGAAGTCGGGATCGGCGGGGTCGAGGGCCTTGACCCAGGCCGCGAGCGCCGGGACGACCTCCTCGGCCCCGCGCTCCTTCAGGACGCGCTTGGCCTGCGCGCGGGTCCAGTCCTCGGGGGCCTTGAGGGCGTCGAGCAAGTCGGCGACAGGAGCCCCGACCAGCTTCGGCCGGGGCGCGAGCGGTCGGCCCTTGGCGGTGATCCGCCAGATCCGGCCCCGCGTGTGGTCGCGCCGGGGATCGCGGAAGTCGACCTCGCCGTGCTGGATGATCGGGTTGTACCAGTCGGCGACGTAGATCGCGCCGTCGGGGCCCATCTTCACGTCGATCGGGCGGAAGGCGACGTGCTTGGTCTTGATCAGCTCCGGCTGCTCGCGCGACGCGAAGCCCGCGCCGTCGTCGGAGAGGGTGAACCGGCAGACGCGGTTCCCTCGGAAGTCGTTGGTCAGCAGGCTTCCTCGCCAGGATTCCGGCAGGTGCCGGCCGCTGGCCACCTCCAGGCCGCAATGCTTGGGGCTGCCGGGGTTCAGGCCGGGCAGGACGCGAACCGCGTCCACCGCCGTGAAGTAGTACGCTCCCGGCAGCGCGTAGTTGATCCCCTCGCCCCCCGCGCCGTCGGTGGCGAAGTTCTGGCCCCAGCGGTCGAAGTGGTGGCCCCAGGGATTCACGAGTCCACGAATGAACACGCCCAGTTCATACGTCTCGGGACGGAACTCCCAGATCCCGCCTCCGCCGAGCCTCCGGACCCCGAGCGGCGTCTCAATGTGACTATGAATATAAATCGACTGATTGAAGTAAAGCTGGCCGTCGAACCCCCAGCGCAGGGTGTGGAGGATATGGTGGGTGTCCTCGGTCCCGAACCCGGAGAGGACGACCCGGCGGACGTCGGCCTTGCCGTCGCCGTCCTGATCCTTCAAATGAAGCAACTCGGTGCTATTGGCGACGTAAGCGCCGCCGTCCCCTGGCTCGACGCCGGTGGGGATCAGCAGGCCGTCGGCGAAGACGGTCGTGACCTCGGCCTCGCCGTCGCCGTCCCTGTCCTCCAGGATCAGCACCTTGTCGTCGGCTTTCTGTCCCGGCTCGATCTGGGGGTAGACCTCGGAGCTGACGACCCAGAGCCGGCCCTGGGGGTCGAAGTTCATCTGGATCGGCTTGGCCAGCAGCGGGTCGGCCGCGAACAGATTGACCTCGAACCCGTCGGCCACGAGGAACGACTGGCGCTCGACCTCGGGGTCGGGGTCGGGGATCGAAAACGGCGCGCGCTGGGCGATCGCCTGGGAAGGAAGGACCGACACGAACAGGGCGAGTGAAGCGAGGCGAAGTCGCACGGCGGAACCCCTCTGAGAGATCGATTGGGCGTCTGCTGAGTAACAGGCGGGTACTCACTTCCCAAGATCCAGGGTCCGGGTGCCCGGGTCAAAGCTCGCGTGACCCGGAACCGCCCTGGCCGTGGTTCGAAGCGATTCGTTCCGGAGCGGCTTGGGTCCATCGGCGGTCAACCCAAGAATCGAAGGCGAGTCCGGGCCACGCTTCGCTTTGACCCGGGCACCCTTGGGATCGAGAGTCGGGGGGTCGTTCCCAGGCTGTTCGTTTCGTTTATTGTGGAAGGCCGCGACGGCGAGGGTCAACCCCGAGCGACGCGCCGGGCCTGATCGTTCGCATCGATCCGTCGGCGTCAACGCGCGGGGAAGACCTCGTAGCGACGTCTCACGGGGACCTTCAGGCGGGCGATCTCTTTTTCCTTCGCCTCGACGAGCGGGTCGAACAACGGGATCTCCCTGGCGTTGTTGCCTTGCTCGTGCTTGCGGAAGCCAAAGAGGTAGGTCTCGTTCTGAGGGCGCCATCGATGGAAATACAACGCGTTCTTCGCGTTGATCGCGCGTCGCAAGGCTTCGACCTGGTCGAACTCCGGTCCCCTGTCGAGCCGGACCCTGCGGAACCAGGTGAGCTCGTCGACGGTGGCGATGGTCTGACCGTCGATGGTCAGCGTGTAGTCCCCCGGGTCCAGGCCCTGGACCTTGATCTCGCGCTTCGAACCGATCCAGACGGCGTCTGGAGCGCCTGGCGGGGCGGGGGGAATCGGTAGCGCCACGTCGGTGACGGCCATCGAGACCTTCCCTCCGCCGGTCTTCACGTCGGCGATCGTCACGCCGTCGGGGGCCGCCACCTTGCCACTGGCGACGTCCACCGTGACGACCCAGCCCGGGTCGTCCTTCTGGCCGCGAAGCTCCAGGTCGATCACCGAGGCGAGGTACCAGTAGCCATAAGCCGTGGGGTGGATGCCGTTGTCGGTGAGCGGATCGATGCCGTAATCGGTCGCCGAGAGCGTCGGCTCGTAAAGATCGACGAACCAGGCGTCCCGCTCCTGGGCGATCTCGCGGACGGCGTCCCGATACAGGGCGAGCGCCTCGTTGTGGGCTCTGGGATCGGGGAGGGGTCGCCCGTGGTCCTCATGACCGATCGGCGAGAGCAGGATCAACCTGGCCCTGGTCTCGGCGAGCGTGTCGAGCAGGCGCTTCAGACCCGACTTGAACGCCGGAAGGCCCGCCTCGCCCTCGAACGAGGCCGACATTCCATATCCCACGATCAGGACCGTCGGTTTCAGCCCCAGGACGTGCTCCTTGAGCTGCTGGAAACCCTCCTCGGGCTTTCCGAAACCCGCCCTGGAGAGGCCAAGGACGCTGTCGGCGCTCCACCCCAGGTTGCGGAACGTGATCGTCTTGTCGGGGTTGTTCGCTGTGATGAGGGTTTCGAGGTAACCATGCGTTTGGTCCCGCTCGATCAGCGTGTCTCCGATCAGGACGACTCGGTCGCCGTCCTTCCAGGTGAACGCGGATCGATCCTCGGCGAACGTGGAGGGAGCCGCCAGGAGCGTCGAGGCGAGAAGACCGAGAC
>JBFWRA010000046.1:0-10272 GCA_050249155.1 Isosphaeraceae bacterium
GGCGTGCTCCGCTGGGTCTGAGTCGTCGCGGGGAGCCGCGTCGCGTGAGTTCAAGCCAGACGCATTGGTCGTGAAGGGGGTCGTGAGTGAACGCCGCGACGGGATGGGCCACGACGTTGACGTTTGACCCAGGCTTGATCTGGGCTCAAAGCCAGACGACGCTGGTCGAGTTGGACACGTACACGCTGGTGAAATGGCTGCTCTGGATCCTGATCGGCTTCTTCGGGGTCTTCCCGGGGATCGTCGCGTACATGGTCTGGGCGGAGCGCAAGGTCGCCGCGCGATTCCAGGATCGCATCGGCCCGAACCGTGTCGGCCCGCTCGGGCTGCTCCAGCCGATCGCCGACGCGGTGAAACTGCTCACCAAGGAAAGCATCGTGCCGAAGGCGGCGGATCAGTGGGTCCATCTCCTGGCCCCGGTGTTGATCCTGGTCTCGGCCATGCTCGTGCTGGCGGTCATCCCGTTCGGTGTGGAGATGGCGCCGGTCAACCTTCCCTCGGGAATGGTCTATCTCGTCGCGGTTTCGAGCCTCTCGCCCCTGGGAATCTTCCTCGCGGGCTGGTCCAGCCGCAACAAGTATTCCCTCCTCGGGGCCATGAGGTCCGTCGCCCAGCTCGTCTCGTATGAGATCCCGCAGGTCATCTCGACGATCCCCGTGGTGCTCTGGGCGGGAAGCCTCAGCCT
This sequence comes from Isosphaeraceae bacterium, assembly GCA_050249155.1. Taxonomy (GTDB): domain Bacteria; phylum Planctomycetota; class Planctomycetia; order Isosphaerales; family Isosphaeraceae; genus JBFWRA01. Next base: position 686 of record JBFWRA010000046.1, read on the forward strand.
GGTGACCATCTTCGACCGACAGGCCGAATTCGGCTGGTTCCTCCTCTCCCCTCCCGGTTTACTCGGGTTCTCGATTCTCTTGATCGCGAGCATCGCGGAGGTCAACCGAACCCCGTTCGACCTTCCCGAGGCGGAATCCGAGATCATCGCCGGATACCACACGGAGTACTCGGGGATGCGGTTCGGCCTCTTCTTCCTGGCCGAGTACATGAGCGTTTTCGGGGTGAGCTGCCTGGTGACCGCCCTCTACCTGGGTGGTGGCATGATCGTGCCCTTCAGCGATTTTCCCGTGAGCATCCTCGGTTCGACGACGTTTTCCTACCTGCTGGTCAACGCGATCCTGTTCGCGGGCTTCCTTGGCAAGGTCTCGTTCTTGATTTTCGTCATGTTCTGGATCCGGGCCACGCTCCCTCGGATGCGAGTGGATCGGCTCATGAACTTCGCCTGGAAGTACCTCGTGCCGCTGAGCATCGCGAACGTCTTACTCTCCGCGATCTGGTACGAGTTGGTGCTGCGGCCTGGACCTCCCACGGAAATCGGGCTCCTCTCCGGACTCCCGGTGGGACTCGCGCACTGGCTGTTGGGGTGGGCGGTCACGGGTCCCATCACGCTGTTCCTGGTCCTGTTCGTCATCTGGTTCAACCGCAAAGTCCGGTCGGCCAGCGAGGAAAAACCAACCCTGCCCCAGGCCCACCCCTCGGCGGTTCGCGCCGCGTCGGGAGCGATGTGACCATCCTCCCCGCCCCGATGGGGCGGCGGGTCGGAACGGAAACGGAAGAGGTCGTGGTGTCGGTGGAGGCGGGCGCGAGTCCAATTAGGGTCGAGGGCTGATTCTCGTGATCCAAGTGTTGTTCCTGACGATCTCCGTGCTCGGTCTCCTCGCGGCGCTGGGGACGGTCCTGGCTCGCAACCTGGTACACGCCGCGCTTTATCTCGTGGCCTTTTTCTTCATCGTCGCGTGCCAATTCGTGCTCCTCGAGGCCGAGTTCCTCGCCGCGATCCAGGTGTTGATCTACATTGGGGCCGTCGCGATCCTGATGATGTTTGGCATCATGTTGACGCGAAACGTGCAAGGGGACGTGACGACTTCACTCCCGAAGGGGTGGACCTGGCCCGCCGTCGGCGCGGGGATCGCCCTGTTCGCGGTCCTCGTCTTCGGAATCAACAACCACGTCGGGCTCAAGGGGCGAAGCGACTGGAGCGCCTCGGCGCGTCGTCCGACGCTGAACTCGCCCGTCAACGTCGATGAGAAATCCCCGGCGCGTTCCACGGTGGTCAACGAGATGGGCCCGGCGGTCGGCGTGCAAATGCTCACTCGTTACGCCCTGTCGTTCGAGGTCGCGGGCTTGCTCCTGACCGCCGCGCTCGTCGGCGCGATCGCCATCGCTCACCGAGAGACGACCGACGCCGACCCGAATTCGAGCGCCGGCCAAGAGGCCGCTCGGTCGCCCGAACGTCCCCACGACGCCCAGGCCTCCCTGGCGACTTCCCTCAACGATTGACCCGACCTGTCGACGGCGAGACGAGACTCTTCGATGCGTGACGATATCCCGCTGAATTGGTTTCTTTACTTCGCCGCGGCGTCGTTTTGCATCGGACTGCTCGGCGTTCTCCTGCGGCGCAACGCGATCGCGCTCTTGATGGCGATCGAGATCATGCTCAACGCGGCCAATATCAACCTGGTCGCGTTCTGGAGATATGGAACGCCGCCCGTCGCCGAGGGACCGCTTACTGGCGTCATGTTCGCCATGTTCGTGATCACCATCGCCGCGGCGGAAGTGGCGGTCGGCATCGGCATGATCCTGCTTTGTTACCGCCGCTGGAGAGTCGCCGACGTGGACCGTTACGACTCGCTCTCGGGCTGACCCGGCGACGATCGACCTGATCCAGGCCCCGTCGCTGGCCGCTTCGTCCAATCGTTCGACCGTCCACACGCCGATCCCACGTAGCCAACGCCTTTTCGGCCCTCGGCCACCGCCCGGGAGCCACCGCGAGGGGCCCGACTGATGCCCGCGAATCTCGGAACGTTCCGTCCCAGCGACTTCTTCTCGATCGCGCCAGAGATCAGCCTCGCCGTTTGGGGCCTGCTGGTCCTGATGGCCGACGTGCTGAGCTATCGGCATCGACCGCCAGGAGAGAGGAGCCAGAAAGTCGCGCGGCTGGCCATGACCGGCGCGCTGGTCTCATTCGGTCTGGCGATCCTCCAACTGGGTGTCCGCTTCGATGTCTTTGGACTCCAGCAAACCCTGAACTTCGCCAGGATCGACTACCTCAGCGATCCGGACCCCTACCTGTTCTTCGGAACGCTCTCAAGCGACCTGCTCAGTGAACTGTTCAAACTGCTCCTCACGGGCATGCTGACACTGGTGATCTGGTTCTCTCCGACCTGGACGTTCACCGAGGACTGGGGGGAATACTATGCCCTCATGTTCTGGGCGACCGTCGGGATGACGCTGCTCATCGCCTCGGAAGAGTTCCTGACCCTGTTTCTCACGCTTGAGACCATGACGATTTGCCTCTACCTGGCGACCGCCTTCGACGATACGAGGCGGCGGTCCTCGGAAGGCGCGTTGAAGTATTTCGTCTATGGCTCCGTCTCCTCCGCGCTCTTCCTGTTCGGATTGAGCATGCTCTACGGCCTCACGGGGAGCACACAGTTCTTCGCGATTCGACAGGCGCTCGAGCCGCTCTCCGGACGGAGCGCCGGTCTGGCCGGCAACGTCGCCGGAGCCACGGCCGTCCTTCTGATCCTCGTCGGCTTCGGATTCAAGGTCGCGGCGGTTCCATTCCACATGTGGGCACCCGACGCCTACGAAGGGGCCCCCGCCCCTGTCACCGCCTGGATCGCGACGGGGTCGAAGGTGGCGAGTTTCATCGCCTTGATGAAGGTCTTGCTCAACGCGCTGGGGCCCTGGGCGGCCGGTCAGGAAAGTTTCCTGTCGCCAGGCTGGATCGGGGTCGTGGCGATCCTCTCCGCGGCCTCGATGACGTACGGAAACCTCGCGGCGCTGGCGCAGACGAACCTGAAGCGCATGCTCGCCTACTCATCGATCGCTCACGCCGGCTACATGATGGTGGGCGTGGTCGCCGCCGGGGTCTCGGTCAAGAACGCCGAATCCGCGGGGGCGGTCCTCTTTTACTTGCTGGCCTATTCCTTCGCCAACCTCGGCGCGTTCGCCCTGGCGGCCTGGCTGGCCCGCGACAAGGGGACCGACCAGATCTCGGACCTCAACGGCATGGCCTACAAGTACCCCCTCCTGGCCTCCAGCGTTCTCTTGCTGATGCTTTCCTTGATCGGCCTGCCCCCGCTCGCCGGGTTCTTTGGCAAGCTTTACATGTTCATGGAAGCGCTCGACGAGCGTCGCGAGGGTCGCCTCACCCTGATCTGGCTCGTCGCGATCGGGCTTCTGAACAGCGTGATCTCGGCGTTCTACTACGTCAGAGTGCTCAAGGCGATGTTCCTGCGCGACCCGGTGGGATCGGCGATGGGGGAACCGCCCACGTCCGTGGCGGGGACGATTCTCCTGGGAACCGTCGTGACGATCGCGCTGGGGGTCTCACCCGCTCCCGTGATGAATCTCATGCGATCCGCGGCGATTCCAATGCTCTCGGAAAGCTCGGCGATCGGGCAGTCGACGCTCGTGACGCCCGTCAGCGCGCCTCCACCGCCGCCGTCGACCCCGTCGCGCACCATCGGAATGGAGGGGACCGGATCGGGAAGCACCATGCCGATGACGCCCTCGACGCCCCCGTCCGTTCCCGCGCCCAAGGCCGAAAACCCCGCGACCAAGTAAACCGACGGCGCTTCCGCGTCCCTGGTGGCGAGTCGCCCACATGGAACGTCGTGAGCCCCGCGGAGAGAGACGCTGATGGCCATCGTCAACACACTTTCCAAATGTCTCGACAGCCCGTATCTCTTCATTGACGAGGACGCGCCCCAGCGCGTCGGGACGCTCCTGTCCAAGGCGGGGGATCGTCTCGAGGCCGCCGCGAACATTCTGAACAGCGGACAGGGCGACGCCGCCGACGCGACCTTTCTGAGCTATGAGGCGATGTTCTCCTGCGTCCGAGCCCTGGTCTACGCCAAGGGCTACCGCGAGGCTGGACTCCGCTGCCTGCTCCTGGCCTGTGAGACGCTCTACGTGAAGACCGGAGAGATCGACGCTCAACACATCCATGACTTCGAGCGCGCGCAGACGCTCCGCATTCCGCCGAACGAGGCGCTTCTGGCCGCCTCGAAGTTCGTGAAGCGAGCCCTCGAACTCTTGACCGCCTCGCCGGCGAAGTCCGCCTGACGTGTCGCGCCCATCTTTCTGACCTCGGTCGCCCAGGATAAGATACGTGGGAACCCCTGGACCGATCGGGGTCGCGGGCGTTTTCCAGGACTGGATTCCCTCAAGGACCGAGCGTTGCGACAGATCGGTAGTCTGCCCAAGTCCCTCGATCCTCGAATCTTTCGCGATTACCTGCTTTCGCGGGGGGTCAATTCCCGGGCGATCGAATCCGCCGACGGTTGGGCGATTTGGATCATCGACGAGGACCATCTGACTCAGGCCCGCGAGGCGCTCGAGGAGTTCTTGCGCGATCCCGACGACCCCAAGTTTTTCGAGGCGTCGAAGGTCGCCGAAGTCGTTCGGAAAACCGAGGCGCGCAAGGACCGGGAGTACCAGAAGAACTTTCGGCAGGTCACCGCCAGCGGATCGTCCTTGAACTTTCGACGACGGCCCTTGACGATCTCATTGATAGGGATTTGCGTCGCGATCTATCTCACGGGAGAATTCTCCCGCCCCACCGAGCTCGTCCTCTGGGATTCGCTGGGGTTCTTTCCGAGGGAGGCCCTCCGTGACCGCGCGAACCTGAGCGCGGGGCTCGACGCGATCAAACGGGGAGAGGTCTGGCGGATCATCACGCCGTTGCTCTTGCATGTGAATCTGGTACACCTGATCTTCAACGTCTGGGCGACCGCGATCGCGGGGACCGCGATCGAGTTCACCAAGGGTTCCTGGAAACTCGCGACGATCGTCCTGGTCTCCGCGGTCGTCTCGAACGTCGGCCAGTATCTGTACACCGTCAACTTCGAGGGCATACTCATCCCCTGGGGGGGGATCTCGGGCGTGGTCTACGCGCTGTTTGGTTACATCTGGATGAAAGGTCAGTTCGAGCCGGAGGAGGGGATGATGATCTCGGCTTCCGCCGTGCGGATCATGCTTCTCTGGCTCTTGCTTGGCATGATTGGCGTCATCCCGATGATGGCCAATGGGGCGCACTTCGCCGGACTCGTCGTGGGCGTGGTCCTCGGGCTCGCTCGATTCTGATCACGGCGGGGATGCTCTCCTCAAGAATCAATCCATCGGCCTCTCCCGGTTTCTCACCGACCGAATCGAAAGGAGCAAGTGCGTCATGGGGGCCCCGGAAGTCCTCGCCAAGCAGTATCGCGCGGCCCTCGTGGGAGGGGGATTCATCGGCCCAGTTCACGCCGAGGCACTGCGCCGGATCGGCGTCGAGGTCGTCGGCTTGCTCGACGCCACGCCCGAACTCGCCCGGGCCGCCGCGGCCAAGGTCGGCGTTTCCAAGGTTTATGAAAGTCTCGACGACCTATTGGCCGACGACACGGTCGACAGCGTCCATGTCGCCTCGCCAAACTTCGCCCACTACGAACAGGCGAGACGCGTGCTCGAATCGGGCAAACACGTGGTTTGTGAGAAGCCGCTGGCGAACACCTCGGAGGAAACCGCCACGCTACGCGACCTGGCCCGAAGTCGACCCTCGCAGGCCGCCGCGGTCAACTACAACATCCGGTTCTATCCCCTCTGCCACGAGATGCGCGACCGAGTCGCGCGTGGCGACGTCGGGCGCGTGCTCAGCGTCACGGGTTCCTATACTCAGGATTGGCTCTTGCTCCCCGAGGACTACAACTGGCGCGTCGAACCCGACGGCGCGACGAACCTGCGGGCCGTCGCCGACGTCGGAACACATTGGATGGATCTCGCCCAGTTCATCACCGGACAGAAGATCAATTCGGTGATGGCCGACCTGGCCACCTTCCACAAGGAACGCTACAAGCCGATCGGCAAGGCCGAGACCTTTGGCGGCGCTGGCGGCCGCGCCAACACCCAGGCCGTCCCCATCACCACCGACGACCACGGCGCGGTCCTGTTCCACATGGGGACGGACGTTCACGGCCTGTATCACGTCTCACAATGTACCGCCGGCCGAAAGAACCGACTCTACCTGGAAATCGCCGGAACCGAAGGGTCGTTGGTCTGGGATAGCCAGAAGCCGGACGAACTCTGGATCGGTCGACGCACCCGAATGACCGAATCGGTTCAGCGCGATCCGGGCCAACTCAGTCCCTCGGCCGCGGCCATCAGCCACTACCCCGGCGGCCACGCCGAAGGCTTTCCCGACGCTTTCAAGCAACTGGCACTTTCCGTCTACAAATGGATCGACGGTGGATCGTCGGGCGTCGTTCCCTTCCCCACGTTCGAGGAAGGGCACCACGAGGTGCTACTCTGCGAGGCGATCGCCCGAAGCGCGAAAGAACGCGCATGGGTCGACGTTCAGGCGGACTGAATCGTGATTGCGTGAAAGGGGGCCGAACAAGCCATGAAAATCGGTTTCGTCTCCGCGATCCTCGCCGACCTCTCGATCCAGGAACTTCTTGCCTTCGCCGCGGCGGAGGGATTCGCCAGCGTCGAATTGATGTGCTGGCCTCCCGGCAAGGCCGAGCGCCGGTACGCTGGTGTGACTCATCTCGACGTCACGACGTTCGGCCCTGACGAGGTGAAGCGCGCTCGGGAACTCACGGCTCGCCACGGCGTCGAGATCTCCGGCCTGGGGTACTATCCCAATCCCCTCTCGGCCGACGCCGTCGAATCGCAAACAGCCGTCTCCCATCTCCACAAACTGATCGACGCGTCGGCCGACCTTGGCGTCAACGTCGTCAATTCGTTCATCGGCCGCGACCCGTCGCTTTCGGTCGAGGAGAACTGGCCCAAATTCCTGGAGATCTGGCGGCCTATCGTCAAACACGCCGAGGACCGTGGAGTGCGGATCGGGATTGAGAACTGCCCGATGCTCTTCAGCCGTGACGAGTGGCCGGGGGGAAAGAACCTCGCGACCACGCCCGACGTCTGGCGAAGGATGTTCGAGGAGATCCCCAGTCCAAGCTTCGGCTTGAACTACGATCCCTCGCACATGGTCCTTCAAATGATGGACTATCTCGCGCCTCTGGGCGAATTCAAGGACCGCCTCGTTCACCTCCACGCCAAGGACGCGAGGATCGACCGGGCGCGGCTGGACCGGCACGGCGTGTTTTCCTACCCCAAACTCTGGCACACGCCCAAACTTCCCGGCCTGGGTGACGTCCGCTGGGGAGCCTTCTTCGGGGCGCTCACCGACGCCGGCTACGACGGCCACATCGCCATCGAGGTCGAGGACAGAGCGTTCGAAGGGCCACTCGAAAAACGCAAGGAATCACTCATCCTGAGTCGTCGTTACTTGTCACAGTATGTCATCCGCTGAACCAGGATCGATCGAAAAGGCGCATGACCAGCGAATCCCCGGGGCGCGACCTCTCCGTCCTCGTGCCCGTTTATAACGAGGTGGACAACGTCGCACCTCTCCACGAGGAACTCGATCGCGTCCTCAAACCCTTGGGACTGCGTTACGAACTTATCTTCGTCGATGACGGTTCAACCGACGGGACCGAGGCTAGACTCAGAGAGATTCAGCGAAACGATCCGGGACACGTCACCGTTGGGTTCCTCCGTCGAAACTGCGGGCAGACCGCGGCCCTCTCCGCCGCGCTGGATCTCTCGCGAGGCGCGGTCCTCGTGCCGATGGACGGGGACCGCCAGAACGACCCGGCCGACATTCCGAAGCTACTCGCCACGCTTGAGCGGGGATACGACGTCGTTTCCGGTTGGCGAAGGGACCGCCAGGATCGGCTTCTTTCCCGCAAGATTCCCTCCTGGTTGGCCAACCGACTGGTCGCGAGGATCTCCGGCGTCCCCCTGCACGACTTCGGCTGCACGATGAAGGCATATCGCCGTCGCGTGCTCGAAGGGGTTCGACTCTACGGAGAGATGCACCGATTCATCCCCATCTTCGCGTCCTGGCAAGGGGCCAACGTCACCGAGCAGGTCGTGAACCACCGGCCCAGGACCGCCGGCCGAACCAAGTACGGCCTTGGCAGGACCTTCAACGTGGTTCTCGACCTGATCCTGATCCGATTCTTTCAACGCTACGCGCAGCGCCCGATCCACCTCTTCGGTCGAATCGGCCTGTGGTCCCTGTTCTTGAGCGCGCTCACCTTCGGGGCGATGCTCTATTTCAAATATGTCCACCAGGCGCTGACCGGCGGCGTGAACAAGTCGTTCATCGAGACGCCCCTGCCCTCTCTCACCGTGATCCTGTTCGGACTCGGAGTCCAGAGCATTCTCATGGGACTTCTCGCCGAAATGGTGATGCGTACGTATTACGAGTCGCAAGCGAAGACGACTTACCTGATGGGCGAGGTCCAGCGGGCGAATCCGGAGATTCCTCAGTCACCGGCACGAGACTGAGCCCAGCCGCTGGATCCGAAGATCGATCCGTTCGCCGATCTCAGGGCGACGCGTCCGCGGGTCGGCCCACGACCTGTTGAAAGAGAGCCCGACAGCGCGCGGTGAGTCGGTCGGCGTCCCTGCGAAACGCCCCGGCGCAGGCGGTCGGGTCGGCCTGATCGTAGTTCAATCGTCGGGCGAGCCTGGCTAGTTCCTCGGGACACTCCGGTAGGTCCACGCCACTTCGGCTATACACGATTCGGAGCCGGCTTTCCACGGTCCTCCAGAAGTCGTAGGCTTCTCGAAGCACGGAGTGCTCCGCGGGCGTCAGAAACTCCGCGCGACGAAGCGCGTCGAGGGCGTTCCACAGGTTTGGGCGAAGGATCTCGGGCCGAGTCCTTCCATGAACGACCTGAAGATAATGGACCAGGAACTCGATGTCGCTGAGCCCGCCATAGCCGCGTTTCAACTCGTTGCGATGAGGATTCTCTTCGAGCCTGCGACGCATGTTGAGCACGTCCTGAGCGAATGAGGCTGGATCCACCGTCGCGGAAAGCGCCTCACGAACCGCGTCGTTGACGGGCCCGGCGAAACCTCCGTTGGCGTGGACCACACGTCCGCGACAAAGCGCCAGACGTTCCCAGGGTTGAGCCTCCTCGCGAAAGTACTCGCGGAATTGATCGAGGGTCACCACCAGCGGGCCGGACGCCCCGTGTGGCCGAAGACGAGTGTCCACCGCGTACAACGGCGCGGTGGTCGTCGAGCCTCCGAGACTCTTCAGGAGTCGGCGAACAAGCTCGGTGAGAAACTGGTCGTTGGGGATCGACTCGCCACCGCCAGCGGTCATTCCGTCGGCTTCGAGAACGAAGACCAGGTCGAGGTCACTGTGGTAATTCAACTCGCGACCACCGAACTTCCCGAGTCCCAGGATCGCCCACCGAGCGCGTTCGCCTCCTGGTGATCGAGGCGTTCCAAACCGGGACACGCGACGGTTCCAATGGTCGCGCGCCACCTGGCCGACGATCGCCTCGGCGAGGTCCG
>JBFWRA010000047.1:0-10249 GCA_050249155.1 Isosphaeraceae bacterium
ACGACCCGAGCCCCGGGGTTCGGAAACTCGCGATCCAGTTCAGCGAATCACGTCTTCAGAATGACGATAAGATCGCGAAGGCCGTATTGAAGCGCGTGGAGGATGCCGACCTGGCCGTTCGGTATCAACTCGCGCTGAGCGTGGGTGAGTGGGCCGACCCCAGGGCGGGGGAGGCGCTGGCGAAACTCGCGCGGAGCGACGCGGCCGATCCCTGGGTTCGCGCGGCCTTGCTCTCCTCGGCCAGGCCCCACGCGGCGGCGATCCTTCAAGCCGTGGTCGGCCGCGAAGGGCCCGAGGGGCTCTCACAATTGATCGAGCCCCTGGTCGCCACGATGGCGGGGTCGGGTGACCCGGCGACGATTCGCGAGGCGCTGGCGATCCTGGGTTCCGGCGAGGCGCCGTCTCCGGAGGGCTGGCGAATGGCCACGATCGCCAGGTTGCTCGAGTCGGCCAACGACCCGGGGCTCCTGGACGAGCCCACGGTCCAGGAATTGATGAAGAAGGCCCGCGTCGCGTCGATTGACGTCGCGGCATCGGTTGATGACCGTGTCGCGGCGGTTCGGCTTCTGGCCAGAGACGTCCGCCAGGTCGAGGAGGATGCGGAACGGCTTGGGGGTCTGCTCGTCACGACGGAACCCCCACGAGTTCAGCTCGCGGCGGTCGAGGCGCTGGGGAGGATGCCGGCGGGAGTGGCGACGAAGGTGATGGTCGATCGTTGGCCGGGCCTGGGCCCCGCGGTCCGAGCGTCGGCGCTCGACGCGCTGACGTCGCGTCGAGAGTCGACCGACGCGCTTCTCGGAGCGATTGAACGAGGAGCGTTGCCCGCCGCGTCCATCGACGCGACGCACCGGCAGCGATTGTTGAAAACCGGGCCACCGGCCGCGCGATCACGGGCGCTGGCCGCGTTCGGTTCGCTCGCGATCGGTTCGAGGAAAGAGGTGCTTGAGCGTTACGCCGTCGCGAAGGGAAAACCTGGCGACCTGGAGAACGGTCGGCGCGTCTTCGAGAAGGTCTGCTCCGCCTGTCACAAGTGGAACGACCAGGGACATGAGGTTGGTCCCGACCTCGCCGCGCTGACCGAGACGTCGTTCGAGGCGCTCCTGACCGCGATCCTCGACCCGAATCGAGACGTCGACGCGCGCTACGCCGTTTATACCGCGGCGCTCGGGGACGGCCGTGTCCTGACCGGCCTGATCGCGTCGGAAACCGGCAGCGGCCTGACCTTGAAACGCCAGGAAGGCCAGACCGACGTGGTCCTCCGAAGCGCCCTGGAGGAACTTCGGACGACCGGTCAATCGCTCATGCCCGAAGGGCTCGAAAACGACCTGACGCCCGACGACGTCGCGGACGTGATCGCCTTCGTCGCCAGGGGCCGGAACCGGCCGAAAGAGGTCGCGGGCAACCGTCCCGAGGTTCTCGTCGCATCGACTGACGGTTCGGTGACGCTCCCCGCGCGATCCGCCGAGATTTATGGGCCGACCCTGACGTACGAGCCGGACACCGACAACCTGGGTTACTGGCGAAGCAACCGCGATCGGGCCGCCTGGACGTTTCGCACCGAGAAGGCCGCGACGTACACCGTGTCGATGCTCTGGGCGTGCGCCGAGGAATCGGCGGGGAACCGATTCGTCGTTAAGGTGGGCAAGGCCCCGCTTCGAGCGGCGGTGGGCGCGACGGGAGCGGGAACCTGGGCGAACTATCAAACGATCTTCATCGGTGAGACGACGTTGCCCGCGGGGACCCACAGGCTGGAATTCCTGGCCGAAGGGCCCCCTCGCGGCGCGTTGCTGGATCTGCGGGCCGTGGTCTTGACGCCTCGTTCGGCCGGGGTGTATCGCGCCACGACCCCTTGACGAAGGTCGGTCGAGAGGGCCCCGGGCGGCCGCGGGGGTCGCCCGGGGTCGCGATGGGTTCTCACGTCTTGGCGATATTCACGTAAGCGTGAACGTGGGGCGCGCCCCGGAAGTGCCAGACGCACGACGGCCCTTCGAGCCGCCAGATGTCCCACTCCTGGTCCTTGCCGAGGTCGTCGGTCTCATAAAACGCCATATGAAGGGCGTCGAGTCCTCCGGCGGCCTTGATGATCGAGAGCGCCTCGTTGACGTCCTCTTCGCGGTAGGGGGCCAGGATCACCTTGAGGACCGACTCGACCAGGTCCTTCTGGTCGCTGGAGAGTTCACCGACGCGGAGCCCTGGGAATTTCGCGCCGGCACCTTGCGTTTTGACCTGGGCTTCGGGCGGGGCCTTGGGTTGCAGGGCGAGCTCGCGCTGCTTGCCGTCCAGCGCCTTGAAGACCTCGTTGGCCTTCTGGGTCTGGTAGTAGAAGACGTTGCCGGGCAGTCCCTTTTCGCCGTCCCCCGCGCCGTGGCCGTAGATCGTCGGTCCACCGAACGCGACGTGATCGACGCTATCGCCGTCGGCGCGGACGGTGAGGTGCCTGCCGGTCAGTTCCCATTCGAACTTGCCGGTGCCAGGGGTGCCGAAAACGGCGACGTGGTACTGGCCGAACCCGCCGGAGTCGTCGTCCATCTGCTTCTGGAAGCGCTCGTACCCCTCGGGACTGACGATCCCTCGGAAGATCTCGTCAAGGATGACCTGCTGGTCCTTGGTGAAGTAATCTTCGATGGTGGGTTCGGTGATCGCCCAGTTGGCGTTGATCCGGGTGCGAAGCGGGTGATCGAAGGGGAAGCAGATTTTCTTCCGTTGCTCTTCCGTCAGCGTTTCGTAGAACCGCTTGACGGCGGTCTCGGCCTTCGAGGTCGGCGAGGGGGCGGGGGGAGCGGCGAAGAGTCTCGCGGGCTCGATCGAGGAGAGCAGGCCGCCGGCGACGGTGGCCCCAGCCACCTTGCGCACGAAGTCGCGGCGGGAGAGACCGGGGTCGCATTCAGGGCAGCCGGGACGGGGCTGTTCAGCCATCGTGGAGTATCCCCTATGTCGTTCGCAGCGCGAGTCGGCAGCGTCCAGGGCCACACCCCTGATCCTCGAAGACCGTCCCGTTGCCGGGCTCGGTTGCGTTCGCTGATCCTAGCCGGTTGGACGGGTGTTTGACAACGACCTGGTCGGACTCGTCGAAAAGGGGGTCGGAAGCCGGTGATCGCTCTCGAACGTCCCCGGCTCACCCCGGTCTCGATCAGGTTCGGATCGCCCCCCAGCGTCCCACGGCGAGGCTGCCGAAGACGATCAGGGGAAGCCACGCCGCGAGTTCCGCGGTGATCACCTCGTTGGTCCCCAGAAACTGGCAGAGGAAGCCCGACGCGTAAAAGACCGCGGCGGTGCCCAGCGAAAGGCCAAGATTAATGAACATATTTCGACCATGGCCCCCGAGAACCAGGGGAAGGCTGAGGCAAAGCAGGGTGATCGAGAGAAGTGGGCGGAGCAGCCTGACGTGGAGGAACAGGGCGATCTCGCTTTTCTCGGGCTCGTTCGCTGGGTCGGTGAGGCCGCGAAGCAGGTCGACGGTGGGGGCGTACTGATACCATTGCCGCTTGCGTGTGAGCGCCTCGAACCCGATCCCCGACTTGAGGAAGTAGGACTCTCGGCCGAGTTCGGGGAGGTCGCCGATTGGCTTGGGGAATCCGGTCGTGTCGTCGAGTTTCACCAGGACGCCGCTGTTCAGCAGGGAGTCGTCGTCGGTGAGGTTTTGAAGACGGGCGCCGCGGAGCAGCCAGCCCTCGTTCAGGGGAGACGAGGTGTCCGTGGCGGGGATGTGGCGCGCCTGCGCCGCTTCGAGTTCACGGAGTGAGCCGAAGACGTCGGCGGGGAAGGTGGCGTTGAATCCCTGAACTGTGGATGCGTCGCGGTCGGCCTCGGTGCCGTGGAGGTACACGCCGTTGGCGTCGTAGCGTCCGTAGACCTGGACCTTCATGGTTCCGTCGTCGGCGTGCGACTTCTGCAATTCCTCAGCCAGTCCTGGCATGACGATTTCTTGATTCAGGACGGCGAACACGCTGACGAAGACCGCCGAGACGATCACCGGCCGAATCACGCGCTGGGTGCTGATTCCCGCGGCGAGCATGGCGAGCAATTCGTTGTTGCGTTGCATCCATGTGACTGTGAAAATCGCGGCCATCATGCTAATGACGCCGAAGAGCCGGTCGTAAAATTCGCTCATGTGGACGAGGTAATAGCGCCCCATGACCTTGAAGAGTTGCTCGGTCCCCTTGGCCCGTTTCATGAACTCGTCCACGTTCGAGAACGCGTCGATCACGACGTAGAGGCCCACCAGCGCGGTGAAGCAGATGAGGTAGGCCTTGAGAAAGGCCCAGTAGCGTTGTCGGTCGAGAATTCTCATCGCGGGGCACCCAGTCCTTTGGGAACGCGCCGGGGTCGTCCGTCCTGGGGACGTCGGCGACCGGTCAATGCTTCAAGACCGGAGGTAAGACGAATCCGGCGAGCACGCCGAGGAGGACGTTCCCCCCCCAGAGGGCGTAGGTCGGATCGAAAATCCCTTCCTTGCCCATGTTCACGCCAAGCATCATCAATGGGTAATAAAGCAAGATGATCGGCACGAAGCACGAGATGAACGCGCTGAGGAAGTCGCGACGGGCGAAGAGGATACCCACCGGAGCGCCGAGTAGCACGAACATCAGGCTGCCAAAGGACTGCGCCCGGCGGAGGTGCTTCTCGGTCTCATACTCGTCGAGCTTTCGCTTCCAGTAGTTGTAGTTGACCGAGGAGTTCTGAACGCCCGACCAATCGATGCGCTGAAACCGGCCCGAGGCCATCCAGAGCGAGGCGGCCATCGCTTGCCTGGCGCGCTCGTCGGCCATCAATTTCCGGTACTTGAACTGCTCCCGTCCAAGCTCGACGGTCGTCCATTCCTGGATTCGTTTCTCGAAGCCGTTGTTGGACCGGTCGGGGATGGGGATCTCCAGGACGCTATCGTTGATGATGGCGACGTCCTTGCCGTCGCTGACCAGTTCCGCCCCGTCGAGATAGACCCGGGCCACTCCCTTGTCGGTGTCGAAGTTGATGACCGCCCGTTCGGCGCTGACCACCATGTCGAACGAGTTGGGAGACTCTCCCTTGGCCCGATGCTTGATCGTGGCCTCGATCATCGTCTTGCCTTCGACGTCGCGGACCTTGATCAGGAACGGCCAGCCCGGCGGTTTGAACTCGCGCTCCTTCTTGAGCAACTTATAAAACATCTCTTCAAAGTTCTTGAAGATCGCGAGCTTGGCTTGATGATTGGCGCGTGGGATGGCGTCGTTGGAGAGTTCGAGCAGGGCGACGCTCAGCGCCATGCCGACGATGACGACGGGCCAGATGACGGTCCAGGCGCTGAGCCCGGCGGTCTTCACCGCGATGATCTCGTTGTCGCCAGCGAGCCGACCGTAGACCAGGGTCACCGCGAACAGGAGCGAGACCGGGACGGTGTAGGGCAGAGTTCCCGGGACGACGTAGGGGATCAGAATCGCGACGTCCTGGGGCGACAGCCCGATCCGGGCGGCCTCCGCCATGACCATGAAGAGCACGAAGATGATGGTCATGGTCAACAGCGCCAGGAGGAAGGCGCGAGCCACTTCCCACATCTCGTAGCGTTGAAGGATTCCGAACGTCACCGGTTACCCCCAGCATCCTTGCCGTCGGTACGACTTCAGAACTTCGACCCCGCCCGCGACGCTTCCGCGGGGGACGCCCCGAGACTCTCCCCCAGCGCCAGGGCCAGCCTGCGGACCCCTTCGGCCAGCTCGGCCTCGCCAGGAACTCCAAAACATAGCCGAATATGATGCGTCGGCGCCGGCCCGGTGGAATCCGCGAACGCGTAAGAGCCTGGCACGTAGAGCATCCCCTCACTTAGACATCGCTGAAACAGCGGGCTTCCCAGCCCCGTGTCGACCGACTCCGGCAGGGTGAGCCACACGTAGAGCCCGCCCCGGGGATGCGTCCAGGAGACGCCCGCCATCGCGCCGAGGTATTCCTCCATCGCTCCGAGCATGACGTCGCGCTTGCGGCGATAAACGGCCTGAAGAGTCTGAATCTGGCGGTCGTAACTCCCGTCCCGCATCAATCGATCGATCAGGATTTGATTGAAGTTGGACGATCCGAAGTCATGATTGCCTTTTAATCGCAAGATCGGTTCGACCAGGGGAAGCGGAAGCACCCCGTACCCGGTTTTCAGGCCGGGGCTGAACGTCTTGCTGAAGGTCCTCGCCAGAACGACGGTTTCCCCCTCGCGGTCATGTCCCCAGACGCTTTTCGGTTCCTCGCCGTCGTAGGTCAGGCCGCGGTAGGCCGCGTCCTCCAGTATGAAGATCCGGTGATCGGTCGACCAGCGACGGACCAGTTCCAGCAGTGGGCGCCGGCGATCCGCGGCGAGGCTGATGCCGCTGGGGTTTGAGTGCTCGCTGACGGTGTAGACCAGCTTGACCCGTGGGAGCGACCCCTCGGCCTTCAAGGTCGCGAAGGTCTCGTCCAGGGCGTCCAGTTTCAGCCCCTGGTCGTCGGTCTCCACGCCGAGGACGCGAGCGCCCCGGGATTGCAAGAGTCCGAGAAACACGAAATAGGTGGGCGATTCGACCAGCACCACGTCCCCGGGATCGAGGATCGCCTCGGCGAGGAGGTAAAGAAGCTGCTGCGATCCGGTGGTGACGACGGTCCTGGGGAGCGCGTCGGCGAACGTGCCGGTCGCCACGCCCTCCTCGCGTTCGAGCCGTTCCAGGACTCCCCTGCGCAAGGAGAGGTCCCCCGCGGTCGTTCCGTACTGCAGGGCCCTTCGCGCCTCGACCGCGTCTCCGGAGAGTGATCCCATCGCGCGCGACGCGGCGTCGACGGGCAGCGACGCCTGATCGACGAACCCGGCGGCCAGTGAAATGAGGCTGGGGTCCGCCAGCGCCATTTGCATGAGCGAGGAGATCGCCGGGGCCGTCGTCCGTTCGGACGTGGCGCTCAAGGGGATGCGTGGTGTCATCGCGTGAGGGGTTCGCCGGGGCCGTCGAGCGTGGAGGACCTTCGGGTACTCTAGCGAACGCCCGAGGGGTGTCAAGTTCGTTCGAGCCCGCCCGTCTTTCCAGGTCGTGACACTCTCGGCGCGACGGAGGTTCGCCAGGCCCCCCGTCAGATCGCGAGGGTCGTTCCCTGACCTTCCCAGAAGAAATAATCGGCGCTGTTGGATGGATACCGCTCGACGACCTTCTCCACTCGTCGGAGAAACGCGCCGACGCAGGCGTCGGTTTGCCCGGCGTCGAGCGGACCCTCGGGGAGGACGAGTCGCTCCTGGAACTCCAGGACGTAGCGGCGGTCGGTCGCGATCCGGCAGAAGACCGGGACGATGGGGGCCCTGGCGATCGAGGCCAGACGCACCCAGGTGTTCGAAAACGTGTAGGACTTGCCGAGAAATTCGGCGGGACTGGTCTGCGCGCCCGACCATCGGACGTCTCCCGCGATCATCAGGATCATCCCCGCGTTGAGCACCCGGGTGGCTCTCATGATCGCGCCCGCGGATTCCTTGGGGTTCGACCGCCGTGAGATGAACAGCTTGCGTTGTCCCGTCGGTCCGTCCGAATCGAAGTCCCGAGCGAGAAACCGGGAGATGGTTCGCGGGCGTTCCATGAAAAGCCGAAGGGGATAACCCTCGCGGGCCAGCCAGTGGGCGGGCATCATGTGTGAACCGAAGTGACTGCAAAGCAGGACGACTCCGCGCCCCTCGGCGAGCGCGTCCCGCAGGTTCGATCGGCCCTCGATCTCGAAGAGGGTATCCACCAGGGGCTTCGCGAGTCCGTCCAGCAAGAGGTCCCGGGCCCTCCAGTGGAGCTGGTTTCCCGCGAGTTCCCGACCGATCTCGCGAACGTCCCAGGTGGTCCCGAAGTGATGACTCGTCTCGGTCAACGCGCGGTCGAATCGATGACGAAGTCCCCGGGAGAGCCGATACTCCACACGCCCCAGCGCCGCGAGGGCGTTGGACGCCGCGCGAGGGGGCAGTATTCTCAGCAAGGGGAGAAGCGGGCCGAGTAAGGACTTCCGAAGATTGAGGAGCCACCGCTCCCTGGCGCGCTCCCATGCCGGTTGCGATCTCATCCCAGTTCGTCACCTTCCTTGGTGGACCATAGGATCTCAGGCGGCGGCCGTGTCGCCACCCAGCAGCGTGCCCAGGTGCGATCCAAGGTCGTTCACCGTCTGGAGGTTCGGGATGTCGTCCAGCTCGATCTTGAGCGCGTAGTGATCTTCCAGCTTCATCAGCACGCCGACCAGGTCGAGCGAATCCAACCCGAGATCCTCGACCAGCGACGATTGGGCCGTGATCGTCATCGTCTGAGTTCGCTTCGACACCGATCGGATCGCCGTGGCGATCACACCCAAATAGTTTTCGTCCATCGTCGAGAAATCCTTCGCGGACCATGGAACGGGCCAGTACCGCGGGCGAGGAAGCGTTCGCGCATCCTTGCGCTTCGCCTGTTCGCCGCATCAATCGGTAATCGGTCGGAAGGTGTCGCAGACATGAAGTGGATTCTCGCCGCGGCCGGTTGACCTTAGCCGGGTTGTCGATTAAGGAAAAGAGGAGTTTCCCAAGACCCACGGAAATCCTCGGGGAGCGAATCGTCGCGATGCGAATCGTCAAGTTCCTGGCCGTTGGCGAAGCCACCCCCCAGATCGGCGAGCTTCTCGAAGGTTCCGTGCGGCCCCTGGCGGCGGGCGAGGACGCCCTGACCAGGCTTCTGTGCGCGGCCGACCCATCCGCCGAGGCCGAGCGCCTTCGATCCACCGCCGGACCCTCGCGCTCAGTCGACTCGGTGAGGCTGCTCGCCCCGATCGACCGCCACGAGGTCTGGGCCGCCGGGGTCACCTACCAGCGCAGCAAGGAGGCTCGCGAGGAGGAGTCGAAGCAGGCCGCCACCTTTTATGATCTGGTTTATCGGTCGCCGCGTCCCGAACTCTTCTTCAAGGCGACCCCGAATCGGGTTTCGGGCCCGGGTGAGGAAATCCGGATCCGTCGCGATTCGGCCTGGAACGTGCCGGAGCCGGAACTGGGCGTCGTGCTTTCCCCCGACCTCACGATCGTCGGCTACACCGCGGGCAACGACATGAGTTCCCGCGATATCGAAGGGGAGAACCCGCTCTATCTTCCCCAGGCGAAGCTCTACGACCGTTGCTGCGCCCTGGGCCCCTGCGTCACCCTGGCCGCCGATCTCCCTTCGGTCACCGACCTTTCGATCGGCCTGAGGATCGATCGGGAAGGGGCGAACGTTTTTTCGGGAGAAACCTCAACCTCTCGACTCGCGAGAACCCTGGACGATCTCATCTCCTGGCTGGGCAGGGACAATCGCTTCCCGGACGGAGTCGTCCTGCTCACCGGCACGGGGATCGTGCCGCCCGATGAGTTCACCTTGAAGCCTGGCGACGTGGTCTCCATCACGATCCAGGGGGTGGGAACACTTCAGAACAGGGTGATCCAGGGGACGGACTGAGCGGTGAGTGATCGCCGGACGAGGCTCGCGTGGCCCCTTTCACGCCCACTTTGAACCCCGAGTCCATTCTCGCCCTCTATCCCGCGCGATACCGGCCGATCGGGGCCCTGGTCGGTCTTGGGGGGGGTGGTGGGCTGAGCGGCTCCCTCCTCTGGCGGTTCGAGTCTGGCCAGGGGCCCTCGCTACTGCGGGCCTGGCCGAATCCCGGCCCGGATCGGGCTCGACTCGAACAGATCCACGCCTGGCTAGGCCAGGTCGCGGACCTTGGGTTCGTTCCGTATCCGTTCCCGGGAAGCGACGGACGCGCGATCCAGGAAGGGGGCGGTCGATTCTGGGAACTCGTCCCCTGGCTCGAAGGGTCGGTCGATCGGACCGAACCGCCAAATCCTTCAAGGGTTTGTGACGCCTTTCGAGCGCTCGCCTCGGTCCACCGTCGATGGGAATCGGAATCAGCCCTCGGGCCGAGCCCTGGCTTGGTGGATCGGCTCCAGGAACTCGAAGTCCTTCATTCCAAGGGGTTCACCTCGATCGAGAGTCGCCTGCGGGCGACCGACGACGCGCTCCTCCGCGAGGTCGCTCGGGAGTGGCTCGACCTGGCTCCCGCCGCGGTGGTCCCGGTTCGCGCGATGCTTCGCGAGGCGATCACCTACCAGGTGCCACGGCAGCCCTGTCTTCGCGACGTTCGGCCCGACCATTTCCTGTTCCTGGGTGACAAACTGAACGGGCTGATCGACTTCGGCGCGATGGGGCACGAGTCGGTCGCGGGAGACGTTTCGCGGCTTTCGGTCGAATGGCTGGAACGGCATGCCGAGCTTCGCGGTCTGGCCCTGGACGCCTACGAGTCG